>CACYEW010000028.1 GCA_902773455.1 uncultured Ruminococcus sp. | reverse complement strand
GGCGCTCGCCGGGATCATGTTCACGGGACTTACCGAGCGGTACAAGGTCAATTACGGTTTCAAGAAGTTCATCGAATACGGCGCGGTGATCTCGTTACCGACAATATCCGCCGCGCTCGGTGTCCTTTACATTGTGTTATCATAAAAAACAGGTTCTTCATATTATATGGTGTTGAAACGTTAAAAATCATAACTCTGACGGATCACGGTATGCATTGCCGTTCCGGTTAAATAACGTCGCAGCGCGACTCATAACTTTCGCCGCAAGGCGAAATCATAACTCTAAACTCTAAACTGTTAACTGTGAACTAAAAACTGAGAGTTATGATTGCCTTACGGCAAGTTTAGAGTTATGATGTTGCTTCGCACAGTTATGAGCCGCCTTCGGCGGCGCTGAAACGCAAATTTTATGATGAACCAAAGAATACATAATTACGGCTGCCTTCGCTCGATTTTTTACCCGAGTGCAGACAGCCTTATATGCATATTTTTTCTTCTCCGGTAAACAAACTATCTCGCGAAACCGCCGACCCCCTCGCGGAGGAATCCGCGAGGGGGTCGTGTATGTTTGTTTTGTGTATTAAATGTCAATCATTTTTGTCGGAGCAGATCAATGCTTATGACTGAGCTTCACCAGCTCGCGGTACTCCTCCTCCGTGCGGAAACAGATAAATTCCTGACTGTCCGTGACAAGAAAGCGGTTATTCATCCCGGACGCGATCCGGTATATACGCTTCGCTCTGTATCCTTCGGCGGCAAGATGCGGCTCCTCGTATTCCCACGAGCTACCGATCTCCACGGGATAGTAATCATCCCCGGATGCGGCCGGCGTGCTGTACGAAACGAGGACGCATTCGGCTTCGCACTCCTCTCCCCACGTCGAGACGCTCTTCACGACTCCGACGCCCGGCGCGAACCAGTATTCCTTGAGCCCGGCGTGCACGTGGGAGTAACCGTCCTCGAAATACCAGTGGTCGCTCTTCTCTTCCGGCTTTTTCACAAGTATCGTGATCTTACGGCAACGATCGAACGTTCCTGCCGGGACCGTGACCGCGCCGCCTTCCTCCACGGTGAAGACGAGAGGCAGACCGTCCGAAGTCGTTTTTTCCTCTTTATACCCGGGGACCCACTTTCCGTCCCAGAGCCTGCCCATGAAACGGTGAAAATACCTGATCGTTTTGATTCCGAAAATGCGGTCTTCGTACCGCCCCCGCGCGCCTAACCTGTACGGACCGAAATAGATACCCGGGGTATCGCTCAATCTCACGCCGTCCGCGTCTTTGACGAACGTGAAAGCGTTTATTGACGACGGGCAGAACCGGTATCCCTTTTTCTGATATTCGAGAAAACGCGAGAGGACTTCGATCCCGAAAAGCGCTACGCGGACGGATTCTTCATGGACGTTCAGACGCACCGACTTTTTCAGCATATCTATCGCATCCGCGATCTTCCAATCATCGCAAAGAGCGTCCGCCAAGGAGAGATACACCGAGGAGTCGAGCTCTTCTGATTTCTCAAAATCCTTCTTCACGGCGAACGGCTCCGTCACTGCCTCGTTAGTTAAGGTACCGTCCGTATATTCGACCGTGCGTTCGATCGTCTGATATACCCAGTCGGGAAGGTCCGGATTTTCATAAGCCCAGCGGTTGCCGACGGCAAACGGCATATATCCATCCCCGCCGCAGATCTTATAGTCCGTCAACTCGTACTTCTCTTCCGAATCCTCCGTTGTGACCGAGATCCTGACCGGTCCGACGCCCGGCGCATACCATGCGTCGAGAACGTAGTGATCTTGCCATCCAAGCTTAGCTTCCGTTCTCATATGAAGACATCCGTTGAATTCTCCGGCTTTGACCGTGATCCGTTCGTCCTTTGAAACGCAGGTAAGCGAGGCGTTATTTTCCGCGTCGGTGATCGTGTCGCCGGGATCCATAGCTGTATCGAAGAGCGTCCGGCGGCAGGTTGAGGCAAAATACGCGAATGAATCAAAGTCTCTCCGGAACCTGAGCGTATTTCTCCCGAACCCGAAACCGGGCTGATTATAGAAGATCATCCGCGTTCCGTCTTTGAGGAATCCTTCGCCCGTGACGCTCCCTCCGCCCGAACCGGCTCTCTCGTCCGCGAATTCCGCAAAGCGTTCGATCGCGCGGATGGCGGCGACGGCGTTCGCATGATAGGCTTCCGAGGGATCGAGCAGCCGGACAGCCTCCTCGAAATCCGCACGCGCTTCGTCAAAGCGATCCCATTCGAAGAACGTCCTGCCGCGCCAGAAAAGCAAAGAACCTTTCGCGTATTTGTACGTCTCGGATCCCGCGCAGGTTTCGATCTCCGGCAGAGCTGTTTTTTCGAAGAATTCGAGCTTTTGCTCATTACTGTTTATCTTGAAAAACTCTTCTATCAGGGCGTCTGCGATCACTCTCGCGTTTTTCCCGTCCTTTGCCGCCCGGTTTTTGCGCTCGGTCAGCGTCTTCTTTTCATCATCCCCGATGTTTTTATCCCCGTAAATTTTGTATGACAGCGCTTCGGCGAGCCAGCTTTCCTTCGCCGCTCCCTCCTCCGCGCCCTCGATCAGATCCAGAGCGGAATCCACTTCCGTTTTGAATCCGTCGTCGTACCGCCCGCCGTGCAGGGAATAATACCGGCTGAGTACGGTAAGCTGCTTCTTGATCTTTTCTTCCAGCAGTTTTATGTTGTCCTTAGTTTCCGTATTCATATCGGAAAGCTCCTTTCTTAATTGTTCCCGCGCGTCGTAGAGTCTGCTTTTCACAGTGTTCTCGCTCAGATCCAGACGTGCGGATATCTCTTTCACTTTCATTCCCCGAAAGTAAAACAGCTCCGCGACGACGCGCCTTTTGTCCGACAGATGACCGAACGCTTCCGTCACTCTGCCGCTTCTTTCTCTTGAAAGCAAAAGATCGAGCGGGGACGCGTCTTTTGAGGGCAGATATTCCGCAAGGGCGTCGATATCTTCGTCGTACTTTCTGGACGCGAATATCCGGGCGGCTTTGCGCGTGGCGATCGACCGAAGCCACGCCGGAAATCGGTTCGTGTCGGAAAGCGATTTGAGATAAAGAAATGCGTCGATGAAGGTCTCCTGTGCGGCGTCTTCGGCGTCGAATCCGT
>CACYEW010000027.1 GCA_902773455.1 uncultured Ruminococcus sp. | reverse complement strand
GTCTCGTATCAGGTGCATAAGCTCAATCAGAAACGCCTCGACAGACTCAAAGAAGACGCGAAGACGGCGTTTGCCGACGACTACACGCTTATGGAGAAATTCAATAATATGATCGAATCCACGCCGAAACGCCGCTCGATCTTCGACATCTTCAAAAAGTAACGAACAGATATTAAAACAAAACGCCCGGATCACTCATCCGGACGTTTTTGTTTGCCGTGAACGGAAATCGTATATCGATACGCAATACGAAAAGCTTCCCGGATCCTCATAAAGATCCGGGAGGCTTTTAATACGGTCATTATTTCTTTTTCTTTGTTACCATTATGATCACGACCGCCGCCGCTGCCGCCGCGACTACGCCGATGATTACGTATAAGATCCAGGTATTGCTGCTTTTGCCGCCGGGCTGTACCGGAGCTTTTTCCGTCGTTTTGTTTGTATCGGCGGGCTTCGGAGCGTCGGTCTGTACGGCAGGCTCGGTCGCCTTTTCCGTTTCGGCGTTGGTTTCGACGGGCTTCTGCTCGGTGGCAGGCTCGGTCTCGCCGCTCTCTTCCATCATATCTTTCGCGTATTCGACGTATTCGGGATCGAGCTCGACGTTTACGCCCTCGACCTTGAACATCAGCGCGTCGTTGTAGTTTTTGAAGAACGCCGCCGCGTAAACCGTCATTTCTACGTCTTCGGAATCGCCGCATCCGCCGTCATAAGCGTCGAAACGGAACTGCTGTACCGCGCCCGCATAATCCCAGGCGTCGGAGAAATCGACGACGGCGACCTGATTGCCCTCCGTATCGCAGTAATCGAACATTACGCTGTAACCGCCGGTGAATCCGGAGATGCCGCTGTCCGCCGTGACGAAGAACATTTCGCCGCTCGCGTCAACGTAGTTGGTTTTGAGATAAAGAGCAAAGTACGGATATTCTTCGGCGTTTATCTTAACCTGAGACGAGATCGGTAAAGTGATGTACGGGTCGTTGCTGTCGCTGAACGTGAACGTTACGCCGCCGTCCTCGTTCTTTTCCATGAATATTTCATGCTGGCTCGTAAAGCGGTGAAGGTCTACGAGCACGAAATCGCCCTCGGCTTCGGCTATCGGAGCTTTCGTTACTATTTCGGAAGGGTTCGGGTCGGTCAGAGACGCTCCGCCGAAAACGGTCTTGTCTGTGAGAACGAGACGGTTCGTGCCGTATTCGTAAGCGCCGCCGTTAATAACGCCGGTACCCCACTGTACCCAGTTCTGATATTTGCCGTCGTTTTCGCCCTGCGTGGCGGTGAGCAGCGCGGTGGATATACCGTATTTCACGCCGACGTGCGGATCGTTGTCAACGAGCTCATCCCACGGAATGAAGAATTCGTAAGTAGTAGTCGTTCCGTCGTTCGACGCGGCGTATTTGCCGCCCTCGCTCTGAAGAGCCATGCCGCTCATGACGCCGTGCCAGCAGTAAGCGTAGCAGAGACCGTCGTCCTGACTGTAAGCGACGGCGAATTCCTGGTAGTCCTCGGAATAGTTGCCGTCACGCGGTGCGGCAGGTACGAGTCCCTGATCGAGCGTGCATCCCCACGGGTCGAGACGGAGCTGCAGGCAGTCGCCGTTCCAGATCTGGTTCGACGTTACGTTGTTGTTGCAGGGGCTGTCGTCCGGCGTCTGACACGCGACGTAGAAGCCGTCGAAGGTGTAGCGGAACCATAACGTGTACTCCGTCGGTATCGTTTCGTCTTTTGCGCTCGTGTAAGGATTGTCGAGCGCGTTTATATGGGCAACGGTAGGTTCGCCCCATTCTGCGGCGGTCACGGTGCCGTCGATATCGGGCGTTTTGTCAAACTGCAGCGCTTCGACGGTCGCGCAGTCTTCATCGTCCGCCGAAGCGGTGAACGCAAACAGCGAAAGAGTCAGTATCGCGGCGAGAAGGATCGATAATGCTTTTTTCATAAAATTTCTCCTTTTAAGTTTTACCTTTATGTGAAATACTTACAAAAAATATTATACAATGGTTTTCCTGTTTTGTCAACCCTTATTTCAATTTAAAACTGTCTTTGAGCGTGACGATCCTGTTGAAGGTGTTTTCGCATTTCGTATCGAGCTTGAAATATCCGAGACGTACGAACTGATATCTGTCGTCGGGCGTCGCGTCTTTGAGAGACTCTTCGAGCTTGCAGGCTTTGATCAGCTTTTTCGAATCGGGATTGAGATAAGAGTTGTATTCGCTTGAATCTATCTCGTTCATATTCGCATACGTGAACAGGCGGTCGAAAAGCGCCGCGTCCGCTTCGATGCAGTGATCGGCGGAGAGCCAGTGTACGGTGCCTTTGATCTTTCTGCCGTCGGCGGGCATGCCGTTTCCGGTTTCAAGATCGGCGGTGCAGTGTACCTCGGTCACTCTGCCTTCGGCGTCGGTCTTTATTTCATTGCATTTCACGATATACGCGCCCATAAGGCGAACCTCGCCGTCCGGCTTCATTCTGAAGAATTTCGGGGGCGGATCGGCGGAAACGTCGTCGCGGTCGACGTAAAGCACCTTCGTGAAAGGAACTTTTCTGTAAGTCGGCGTCTCGTCGTTCGGGTTGTCCGGCAGATCGAAATATTCGGTTTTGTCTTCCGGATAGTTGTCGATTATCACCTTAACCGGATCGAGCACCGCGATACGCCGCTTTGCCGTTTTGTTCAGCTCTTCGCGCACGCAGTATTCGAGCAGACCTATATCGACGAGGCTGTTCGATTTCGCGACGCCGACTCTGTCGATGAAGTCGAGCACAGACGATGCGGTGAAGCCGCGCCGTCTCATACCGCAGAGAGTGGGCATACGCGGATCGTCCCAGCCGTCCACGAGACCGTTTTCGACGAGCGAACGCAGAAAACGCTTGCTCATCACGGTATGCGTTACGTTGAGACGCGCGAATTCTATCTGCCTCGGCTTCGCCGGCAGATCCACGTGATCGCGCACCCAGTTGTAAAGAGGTCTGTGATCCTCGTATTCAAGCGAGCATAAGCTGTGCGTTATGCCCTCAATGCAGTCCTGTATCGGATGGGCGAAATCGTACATCGGGAAAATGCACCATTTTCTGCCCTGTCTGTGGTGATCTATATAGCTGATGCTGTAAAGCACCGGGTCGCGCATATTGAAATTGCCGCTCGAAAGATCTATTTTCGCGCGAAGCGTGTATTTTCCTTCGGGAAATTCGCCCGCTCTCATCCTGCGGAAAAGATCGAGGCTTTCCTCCTTCGGTCTGTCGCGGTAGGGAGAGGTCGCCGGCGTTGAAAGGTCGCCTCTGTAATTGCGGAACTCCTCCGCGGAAAGCTCGCATACGTAAGCGTCGCCGCTCATTATGAGCTTTTCGGCAAGCTGATAAGTCTGCTCGAAATAGTCGGAGCCGTAGAAAAATCTGTCGCCCCAGTCGAAGCCGAGCCAGTGTATGTCTTCTTTTATCGCGTCGACGAATTCGGTATCTTCTTTCGCGGGGTTCGTGTCGTCCATACGGAGATTGCAGACTCCGCCGTATTTTTTCGCGGTCCCGAAGTCTATCACGAGAGCCTTGCAGTGACCTATGTGCAGATATCCGTTCGGCTCCGGCGGGAAACGCGTATGGATCTTCATACCGGGATTTTCAAGCAGATCCTCGTCTATAAAATCGTGAATGAAGTTGGATGATTCCATTTATTTATATTCCTTTCAGGTTATTCTTACAGCATCGTTTTTATCATATCCGCGGTCTGTTCCGCCATTGCCTCGACTCCCGCCGCGGACGGATGTATGCCGTCTTCGCAGATATACTTATCCGTGTCGGATATCACGAGCGAATAAAGGTCGTTGATCTTTATGCCGCGCTTTTCAAGCATTCCGGCGCAGGCGCCGTTATACCGTTTTACGTCTCCGTTCCACGTCTTTTGATCGTCGCATAAGAAGACCTTCGGCGCGGTTTGGTTCATAACGTAATTAGTCTTTTTCTGCCCGTCGAGCTGTTTTCCGCCCGGCGTGATCGTCGCCCAGATCAGATTTTTGCAATAGCTTTCCATCTGTTCGGCAAGCCGCCTGTTCTGTTCGAGATATTCGGGAAGAGGAGTGAATACCTCTCCGTCGGCGGTACATCTGTGCAGATCCCATATACCCGTGTTCCAGTGTATGACGTCGGGTTCGGGGCTGCCCCAGCATTCCATCCAGTTGAACATGCCCCATAAGGCGTATTTCGTGAAGCGGCAGTTTTCTTCCGGAGCGAGGACCCTTACGCCGTCTCCGAGCAGCTCGGCGACTCTCTGCTGATAACACAGCCGTATCGAATCGCCGATCAGAACGACCGTCTTCATCAGAGCAGCGCCTCCGCTTCTTTTATCCTGCCGAGCGTTCTCTTTACGCCGAGTATCTTCATCACCTCGTAAAGGTCGGGCGAATTCTGCCTGCCCGTGACGGCGATGCGTACGAACGAAGCGACGTCGCCGACGTGACCCTTGTACTGATCTGGAGCTTTTTTGTAAAGCTTCGTTTCTCTTGCATAGCCGATCGTTTCGGCTATATCCTTGAGTTTTTCGAACCACGCGGTCTGATCGTCGTTTCCGTCGTAGGTCTTTGCAAAAGCGTCGAGAGCTTTTTTGATATCTTCTTTATCCTTATCCTGCGGCATCGGATCTTCGCGGGTGAAATATCCGTCGTAGAAGAAACTCATGTAAGGCTTGACGTCGGCGAAGGTCGCAAAGTCTTTTCTCGGCTTCGCTCCGCCTCTGCCTATCGCAAGGATGCTCTCGGCGTACGCTCTGTCCGCCGTAAGCGTTTCGTAAAAACCGGGATCCTCGGTTTTTGCAAATCCGGAAACTCCGTCGAATATCTCCGCGGCGGTCATTTTCGAGAGTACGTTTTTGGAAACGTCATTCAGCTTTTCAATGTCGAACAGACATCCCGAAGCGCTCATTTTCTTGATCGAGAACGGAAAATCGAGATAAGTCTTTTCGGGATTCTGCGCGTGCCATTCCTCATAATTGGAGTTGAGCAGAGTCATCACGTACTCGTTTACCGCGGCGGGGCAGTAGCCCATACGTCTGTAATCGTCGAGGTTCGCGCCCATATCGCGCTTTGAAAGCTTTTTCTTGTTGCCGTTTTCGTCGAGGCGCATAAGCTGAGCTATGTGCATATATTTCGGCAGTCTGAATCCGAGATAGCGGAAAAGCATAACGTGCTTCGGCAGACTCGGCAGCCACTCCTCGCCTCTTATGACGTGAGTCGTTCTCATAAGATGATCGTCCACGGCGTGGGCGAAATGGTAGGTCGGTATCCCGTCCGATTTGAGAAGCACCACGTCTTCGTCGTTTTCGGGTATTTCGAGCGTGCCTTTGACGAGGTCGGTTATCTTGAATTTCTTTTCGGGATCGCCGTCGGCAATGGCGAACAGCGCGAATTTATGACCGGCGGCAAGCTCCGCCTCGACCTGCTCCATAGTGAATTCGCGGCGTCTGATCATCGCCTCGCGGCGCGCTACAGCCTCTTCCTCCCAGTTAACGCTTTTGATCTCCGCTTTTTTGTCGAGAGCCTTCAGCTCGTCAAGCTCCTCGTCGGTCGAAAAGACCGGGTAAGCTTTACCGTCCTGCACGAGTTTTTTCGCAAAAACGTGATATATATCGACTCTCTGACTCTGCGTGTACGGACCGTATGCGCCTTTGTCGCCTTCGGCCGTAACGCCTTCGTCGAAGCGAATGCCGTAATAATCGAGTATTTTCGTTATGAAAGCCGCCGCGCCTTCAACCTCGCGCTTCGAGTCCGTGTCTTCGATGCGCAGATAGAACACGCCGCCCGACTGATGGGCGAGCCGCTCGCATACCGTGGCGGGGAACAATCCGCCGAAGTGGAAAAAGCCCGTAGGAGAGGGAGCGATCCTCGTTACCTTGGCGCCCTCCGGCAAAGTTCTTTCGGGATAACGCGCCTCGATTTCCTCGGGAGTGAGTTTTACGTCGGGGAAAAGCATATCCGCCAATTTCAAATAATCCATATCGTTTTTCACCTTTTTATAATAATATCGGTTAATTATAACCTATTTAACGAAGAAAATCAAGATATTTTTGAAAAATAATATAAGTCGCCGCCGAAATACTGCGCCGTGCGGCGGCGTTTCCGCCAATATGACGCGCGGATAACGAATATTTATTTATATTGAAGCGGCATATTGACATAATACGGAAAAAGTGATAGAATGAAAGTACAAAAGATCACGGAGGTTATTATGAAATTCAAAAAGATCCTGTCGGCGATATCAGCCGTCATAATGCTTTTGAGCGCCGTAAGCTGTTCCGTTATGCCGGCGGCAGATACGGAGACGGAAAAAGGACCGGAAAGCACGTCTGAAAGCCATACGACGGAGCAGGTCCCCGTAACGGAAGACGATCACGCCGGCGTGACCCTGTCCGTCTCGGTCACTCCCGCTCCGGTCAAAGCCGTTATATCCGATAAAGGGGCGGACGCCGCCGAATGCGAAACTCTCGCGCTCGAAAACGGCGAATACGCCGATATATTCGCGAAGTTCGGCTTCATATGCGCCGCCGATACTTCGAAGACGCGCGTATCTGTGGTGACCGATCCCTCCCTTGAAGAAGAGGAGTATAAGCTCAGCGTGAAGAAAAGCGGCATAACCGTTACGGCTTCCGGCAGAGAGGGCGTTTTTCTCGCCGTATCGACTCTTGCGCAGCTGAGGCAGGACGATCTGCTCGCCGCGGCTGAGATCGAAGACAAACCCGCCGTACCGTACCGCGGCGTTATAGAGGGCTTTTACGGCGTCGCGTGGACTCACTCATACCGTCTCGATCTGTTTGAATTCATGGGCAAATACAAGCTCAACACGTATATCTACGCTCCGAAGGACGATCCGAAGCACCGTGCGGAGTGGAGAAGTATGTATACGGGCGTCGAACTGAACAAGATGAAAGAGCTTGTCGGATCGGCGGCTTCGAACAACGTCCGCTTCGTTTACGCCCTTTCGCCGGGGCTCGATATCAAGCTCGGCGACGGTTACGAAAAGGATCTTGAACAGCTTTTCAAAAAATGCGGATCGATGTACGAACTCGGCGTTCGCGACTTTGCGATACTTCTCGACGATATCCCCACGCTTAACGCCGAAGGCCACGCGAAGCTCGTCAACGATTTTCAGAATAAATTCATAAAAACGCACGACGGATGCAGGGATCTCATAATGATAACGCCCGAATTCTGCACGGCGACGATGACGGGTTATTCCAACAAGATCGCGCCGCTGATAGATCCGGATATAATGATAATGTGGACCGGTTACGGCGTAATCCCGCCGTCGATAAGCGCGGCGGAGATGGCGAACGTAAACTCCAAATTCGGAAGAAAGATGTATATCTGGTGGAACTACCCGGTCAACGACTACGCGGCGAACGAGCTCTTTATGGGCCCGTGCGAAAACCTCGACAAGAAGCTCGATACCGAAATAACCGGTCTCGTTTCAAATCCGATGAATCAGGGGTACGCTTCTTTCGTACCGCTCGTCACGGTCGCAGAATATCTCTGGTCGCCGTCGTCGTACGATCCCGAAAAGTCGCTTGAAACCGCGGTCGGTCTCGTCTGTCCGGAATGTCCCGACGGATTGTACTCGCTCATTGACCTGACGAGGAACACTACGATCAACGGGAACAAATCGACTTTCTCTCTCAGAAACGAAATTGAGGCTTTTAATAAAAACGAAGAAGGCGCGGCTGAAAAACTGCGCGAAAAGCTTACGAAGATCAAAAACGATCTCGCCGCGTTTTCCGAAAAAGGCGATAAAAAGCTGCTGAAAGAAACGGAAAAGTGGGTCAAAAAAGCCGTACTGCTTGTCGACTCGGCGCTTCATTACGTCGATTACAGGCTCGGCGGCGATAAGCTTCCGGCGCTCGAATTCGTAAACGGGTACTTACAGAGCGAAAAGAACGCCGCCGCGGTCAGCGCTGACGTTCTCGTACCGTTTTTATCCGCGGCGAGAGCCGATATAAACTCGGCGTTCAGTCAAAGCGCATCGGACGGCAAAAAGGCGTCGTCGACTCTGAACACTTATGAAAATTACCTGCCGGATAACGCCGTCGACGGCGATACGTCCACGTTTTACTGGTCAGCCGGAGCGCCTGTAGGCGGCAGTACCTTCACGGTCGATCTCGGCGCTCTGACCGATATGACCGGCGTGAGACTTCTCATGGGAGTCGACTCTCACCCCGACGATTATATAAGGAACGGCGTGATCGAATATTCCGCGGACGGTAAAAAGTATGAAAAACTCTGCGATACGACCGGCAGGGAAACGAAAAAAGACGCGAATTTCAGCGCAAGGTACGTCCGCGTGCGCTGCCTTAAAGAGCAGGTCTACTGGCTGATCGTTTCCGAATTCGAGATCAAAACGAAATTCGATCTGCCGGAAGGCGTTACCTTCGACGGCGGAGCGGATCTTTTGCCGCTGTTCGATCACAGTATCTTCACGGCGTTTTCCCCGTCCGTATCGGCGGTAAAGGGCAAAACGCTTAAAATAGACGCGAAATACAACGTAACGCTGTATTTGCTCGATACGAAAGGCGTCAGGGTACAGACGGAAAACAAAGACGGCTCGGTAACGGATACGGAACTGCCGGGTACGGACGGATGCACCGTCGTCGATCTGAGCGGGATCGACAGAGATAAGGCGGCGTATATCCTCGTGACCTTCGGCAACACGAAAGCGTCGATAGCGGAAATAACCGTCGAATGATCGTTTGAAAATAAAGAAACGGCGCCGCAGATACGAGCGGCGCCGTGACGGCTTTTATTTATCTTTCCGTTTTGCCGGTAGCTCCCCCGGCGGCGGCTTCGATCTCGCGCACGGTCATCAGGTTGAAATCGCCTTCGACCGAATGCTTCAGCGCAGAAGCGGCGCACGCGAACGCAGCGGCTTTTTCCGCGTCCTGCCCGTGAAGCAGAGAATATATGAATCCCGCGGCGAAAGCGTCGCCCGATCCGACTCTGTCGACGATATCGCACCGGAACGCCGGCGAATAAGCTTTTTCACCGTTCACGTACGCGGCGGCGGAGACCGTGTTGATATCAGCCGATTCCGTTCTCCTTCGCGTCACCGCGGCTGACGTGAAGCCGTATTTTTCACATAAAAGCTTCGCTGTTCCGGCAAGGTCTTCGTCGCATCTCACCGAGCATATTTTCGAGGCGTGTTCTTCGTTGCAGATAAGCACGTCTACGCCGGGCAAAAGTCCGTTCAGCGCTTTTGCGGCGGTCTCGACGTCCCAGAGCTTCTTTCTGTAATTGAGATCCATGCTGACCGTAACGCCGCGCTTCTGCGCTTCCGAGACGGCTTTTCTGCAAACCGCGGCGGCTTTTTCCGATATCGCGGGCGTTATGCCGGTCAGATGGAACCATCCGGCGTTATCGAATATCCTCTCAAAGTCGAAATCGTCTTCACCGGCTTCCGCCATCGCGCTGCCGGCTCTGTCGTATATGACCTTCGACGATCTCTGCGAGGCGCCTTTTTCGAGATAGTAAAGACCCATCCGCTCTCCGCCGCGCACGATATACGACGTATCGACTCCGTATTTGCGGAGCGCGTATACGGAGGCGTCCGCGACGGCGTTTTCGGGGAGCTTCGTCACGTAACGCACGTTTTCACCGAACAAAGCAAGCGATACGGCGACGTTAGCCTCGGCTCCGCCGTAATTCACGTCAAAGCAGTCCGACTGAACTATCCGTTTTCCGTAAGGCGGCGACAGACGGAGCATTATTTCGCCGAGCGTTACGACGGTCCTGCCGCCGTTTTTTTCTTTCGCGCGGCAGAGCTCCGGCGCGCCGTTCACGGCGGAAATAAAGCGCTTCGCGTTTTCGGTTATCTTTGCAAAGTCGGACGAATCGATCAGCGTTTCCGGCGCTATTGAACCCGCTCCCACGCATCCGACGCATTTCAGCTTGAAATACGGCGCGGCGTTCGATCCGTTTATCCCGCCCGTCGGCATAAAACGCATTCCGGGAAAAGGTGCGGAGAGAGCCGCAACGGTCTTCGCTCCGCCGAGAGCCTCCGCGGGGAAGAATTTGACCGTTTCGCATCCGAGATTTGCCGCCGCCTGAATCTCCGTCGCGCTCGAACAGCCGGGCAGATAAGGAACGCCGGTATCGCGGCAATAATCGAGTATGCCGCGGTCAAACCCCGGCGAAACGATGAATTCCGCGCCTGCGCGGTACGCCGCCTCCGCCTGCGCTTTATCGAGCACGCTGCCGGCGCCGACCGTCATTTCGGGTACGCCCTCCGCTATGCGTTTTATCGCGTGAAGCCCCGCTTCGGTGCGTAAGGTTATCTCGACGGCGGCAATACCTCCGTCAAGAAGAGCCCTTGCAAGAGCTTCGGCTTTATTCGCGTCGTTTATTTTTATTACCGGTATGACTTTATGATCTTCAAATCTCATCGGTCTTCTCCCGTCAAAAAATTCTTAACGTCGGGAAAAGAATCCCCGACAGTATCAATAAGCGTTCTGAAAAACTCCGCCGCGTTTTCCGTTACGGGCGGCTTTTCTGGCGGAGTAACGTTTTCCGCACGCGAAAATCCGAACGATACCGTGAAACGTTCGGTTTTTCCGTTCACCGTCACGCTTCCGTTGCCGGAATACTTCAGCCCCTTGTTCGCGTCGTACGAGAGGTAAAGCTCCGTGCCGCCCTTGTCTTTCGCCTTTGCGCCCGAGCGGAACACGCCTATTTCCGCAGATCCGCTTTTGTACGCGCTTCTGACCTCGCCCGTCACGGTAACCACGTAATCGGAACCGCCGATCCCGGCTTGTATCCTGTAAGTGTCGGACAGATCACCTCTGCGGAAAAGCGCGTAAAGATCGCAAAGCCTGTTTTCCGTGTCTTTATTTATAAAAAATTTTATTTCCGTTTCTTTATCGTATACCGTGCAGGTACAGCAGATATCAAAGACGCTTCCCCCGGTCGGGACCGTCAGGTTTTCCGATACGGTCTTTCCGTCTTTGACGTAACGCACCCATACGAGATCGCCGTCCGCTCCGTCCGCGGCTTTATATAAAGACGAAAGTATAACGTCGTCGAGCAGCTGTCTGCCGTTCTGTTCCGTGCCGTACGTATCGGAAAAAAGCGAAAGCAAAGCGTGCATGAAATCATACGAAGCGACGTCTGATCTGAACGCGTCGGCGACCGAACGTATCGTTTCCGCGGCTCTTTCTTTCGGCAGAGTCAGCGTTATGCGCGATACCTCTTCGTCTGCGTCGGATACTCTTATATTGTCTGCGAGAGTCTTATAGTCGCTTTCTTCCGTATGACTGCAGAATAAAGCGATGTATTTTGAAATGATCCCGGAAAGAGAAGCGCCGGCGTTCATACCGGTTTTATTGAGTATGAGCCCGTCTTTATCTTTATAAATTTCGAGATCGCCTGCAAAAGTCATGACCGACGCGCCGAGTATTCCGCCGTCGCTTAAGTACGCGCCCGTTATCTCGGCGTTCGGGTATACGGTGTTTTCCGCGTCCTCGTCCGATACGGTCCATTCGATCTTTCCCGAAAGCTTCGAATCCGACGCCGGAGCGACCGCGACGGAAAGAAAATCGTCTTTCGCTTTTTCGAATTCCTCAAAGATCACGGAAGGGGAAAGAAACCCGTCCCTGCCTTCAGCCAAAGGCTCCGAACACGCCGCAAACGCGGCCGTCATGCAGATGATCAGAATAAAAACCGCCGCTTTTTTCATACCGCTCTCCTTTCGTTTTTTATATTATATCATATAGTTTTTCGATTTTCAAGTGTTTGATCCAAAGAATAAGGAGCTTTTTTCGGGAGGGCTTCGATATTCCGTATTTCGGTTATCCCGAATCGTCTCCGGCCGCGGAACTTTGAAGCGGACGGCGGCTTTTTTGTGAATTTTTTAATATCGCGAAATTTGGTCTTGCATTATATTCCCGTTTGTGGTATAATGTATAAAAACGATAAAAACGGGCGGGCGCGACAGTAAAAATGACCGAAACAATGAGAAAAAACAAAAATAAAAGATTGAAAACAGCCGCCGCGATCCTGATATGCGCCGTACTTGCCGGAGCTTTGACCGTGATTTTGACGAACGTCCGCGTGGTATCCGCCGGTAAAGCGGCGATCATAACGAAAGAAGCGGCGGCGGAGCTTGAAGACGTCGACTGCGTCATAGTTCTCGGATGCCTTGTGAAAAGCGACGGAGAACCGAGCGACATG
>CACYEW010000026.1 GCA_902773455.1 uncultured Ruminococcus sp. | reverse complement strand
GCGTTTTATTACCGTCCATGATCCACCTGTAAAGCAAACAACTTTACAGAGTATAACACGCAAAACGCGATTTGTCAATAGGTTTTTGAAAAATTTCGATTGACAAAATATTTTTTTCATTTATAATGAAAAATGATGACACGGTTTTTCTTTTTTTGCGACTGTATAAGTAAAGAAAACGCTGAAAAAACGACGGAGGGTAAAAATGACGGACAGGGAGATGATCGGGCTGTTCTTCGACCGCGACGAACGCGCGCTGAAGGAGCTTGCCGATAAATACGGCGCTTACTGCTACGCGGTCGCTTACCGGATACTCAATTCCGATCCGGACGCGGACGAATGCGTAAACGACGCGTATTATGCCGTATGGAACAGGATACCGCCCGAAAAACCGAAAGATCTCGGCGCCTTCGTATCGCGCATAACGCGCAATATCGCCGTCAGCCGCGTACGGGCTGAGACGGCTGACAAACGCGGCGGAAATGAAAGCGATACGTTATTCGGCGACTTTGACGAATGCTGTGAAAGCGCCGAATCGGAAGTTATCGCAAGCGAGCTTGCGGCGGCGGTGAACAGGTTCATAAAGCGGTTGAGCAAACGCTCGCGCGATATCTTTTTGTGCAGATACTATTATTATTACCCTACGTCCGAAATTGCGAAGCACTTCGACTGCAGCGAAGTCTACGTCAGAAAAAGTCTTTCACGCACGAGGCAAAAACTGAAAGAATATCTCATCAGGGAGAAGTTTTTATGAAAAGCAGAGATATAGTCAAAGCGATCGGCGAAACGGATGAAAAATATTTAAAATCAGCCGAAAAGAGCTATAACGCCTATAAAGCGCGGAAGATCGGCGGTAAAATTTTGAACGGGCTTAAAACGGCAGCCTGCGTATTCATTCTTATCGGCGTCATAGTCGCGCTGTGGCTGCCGTCGGTACTTTTTCCGCGCGATCCCAACCCCGCCGCGTCATCCGATACAGCCGTGATGCAGATACCGGGTACGGAAAGAGAGGAGACCGATACGATAACAGACGAAACGGAACCGGTGAATACGGACGAAAACACACAGCCGGCGGAAACCTCCGCGCCTTACGATCTTACGGAGTTTATGACGAGAGGCGGTCTTACCTGTACAAAAGACGGCGTTGAAGAATTTCTGACCGCGCTTAACAACAGCGGACTGACCGATAAAACCGTCGGCGCCGACGAGTGTTATCAGATAACGCCCGATTACTTCTATCACGATGAGCCGATGATCTTCATAACGAAGAACAGAACTTTCGCATATAACGGTGTAAGGGTTTTCGAGATGTGCAAAGATCATTCCGGCAGACTTTTGTCGGTGTACTCGTGCGATCTCGATATGGACGGCGATTTCCGCGCGGGAGAAGAGGACGTTCTCGATCTGATCTACACTTACGGCGACGGATCGGATACCTATATCGAGACGGTGAATATGCTGAGCGGCGAGATCACGCAGGTCAGAAAGCTTGCAAACTGCGACGCTTTTCTCGTCGGCATATTGGAAGCGTGGTGTTACGATATCTATGCCGCGCCGACAGGAAAAACGCAAAGCGGAGAATATTTTGAGGCGAAATACCGTATAGGCACCTCGTCCGCGTGGGACAAGATCTGGACCGATCTGCCCGAAAATTACGTTTTCGATCTGACGGTTGAAGAAGAAAAGTATAAAAAAGAACACCCCGTCGTCGAACCGGGCGAATATGATTTGATAAACTTTGAAAAGTATACCGAAAACGTCGAAGCGACTGTAAGAGAACTGTGCGCGATCGACGTCGGCACAGGCGCGATAAACAGCATTCACTATGAGGTCGAAGACGGCAAAACGATAACGCCGGCGAATCTGTTCTTATGCGATAACGGTGAGATCGGCGTCATAGACGCCGTTGGCAAAAGACTTCTGACGTATGACAAACAGGGACGGATAAGTAACGTATATAACGTCCGAAGCGAAAGAACGGTCACATCGGCGGCGGTAAAAGACGGCTGTGTTTACGTGACGTTTGACGACGGTTCGCTTTACGCGTACCGTAACGCGAATGAAGCCGAGTACATCGACGGAGGCGATCCCGGTTACGTCAGAGTAACGCTTGGCGAAGAAGGCGGACTGTTCGCCGCAAAAGCGATCGGCGACGGCTTCGCCGAATTATATAAATACAACAACGGGAAATTTGAAAAATATACGCCGTCTGCCGATAAAGGAACCATGTATATGATCGCGATTCTGACAAACGGGAATTATCAGCCGAAAACCGTCACCGAAGAGTATGATCCCGGGCAGGGATATATTCCGACCGGAGTATTGAACGGCGCGTACGTGTATGCAAATGCCGCCTCCGACGGCACCGGCAGGATCATACGGATAGCCGCCGGCGGCAAAAAGCAATGCGATATCGTAATACCGTATGAAAAAGGCATGGTCGCCGAAAACGGTATTCTGACGGCAAACGGAAAGATATACGTTTTGATCTGCCGTAAGTATAATGCGATATTGGTTGAAATATCGGTCGATATCAAATAATTATCTCAAAAAAGCCGTTTTTACGCGGCTTTTTTTCATTTATATTAAAAAAATCGTATTTACCTCTTGATTTTTTATAAATCATACTATATAATATAAAAATCCCGACTGATAAGGACAGATAAAATGAAAGAATTAAAAAATAATATCGTAAAAGCGATACTGAAAAAGCTCGATGAGGTCAATCCCGATCACGGCTTTCACGCCGAAGAGCTTATTCAGTATCTCGAATACCCGCCCGACGACAAAATGGGCGACCTCGCGTTTCCGTGTTTCAGACTGAGCAAGGCGCTCCGCAAGGCTCCGCCGATGATAGCGGCGTCGCTTGCCGAAGACTTTCTGTGCGAAGGAATAGCGAAAGCCGAAGCGGCGGGACCGTACCTCAATTTCAGGATCGACCGCGCAAGGTTTTTTGAAAGACTTTACGAAAACATAACCGGCGGCGGCAAGCCGTACGGTAGTAAGACGGACGGAGAAGGCAAAACGGTCGTGCTCGACTATTCGTCCCCGAACGTGGCAAAACCGTTCCACATAGGTCACCTCGGAACGACCGTCATCGGTCATTCGCTCAAAAAGATGCACGAATTCGCCGGATATAAATGTATCGGCGTCAACCATTTAGGCGACTGGGGAACGCAGTTCGGCAAGCTTACCGTCGCGTACCGCAAATGGGGCGACAAAGCGGCGGTCGAAGATAAGGGCATTGACGAGCTCGTCCGGCTCTACGTGAAATTCCACGACGAAGCGAAAAACGATCCCGGGCTTGAAGACGAGGCGAGAGCCGCGTTCACCTCGCTCGAACACGGCGACCCCGAAATTACGGCGCTCTGGCGCTGGTTCATCGACATCAGCATAACCGAATACAAAAAGACGTATAAACAGCTCGATATCGAATTCGACTATTACACAGGCGAAAGCTTCTATACGGATAAAATGCCCGCCGTGGTCGAAGAGCTTAAAGAAAAGGGTCTTCTCACGCTTGACGACGGCGCCTCGATCGTCGATCTCGAGCAATACGGTATGCCGCCGTGCCTGATACTCAAACGCGACGGCTCGACCCTTTACCCGACGAGAGATATCGCCGCGGCGATATACAGAAAGAAAACGTTCGATTTCGATAAGTGCATATACGTCACGTCGGCAGGTCAGTGCCTGCACTTCGCGCAATGGTTCAAGGTGCTTGAACTGATGGGCAGGGAATGGTATAAAGACCTCGTCCACGTACCGTACGGCACCGTATCGTTAAACGGCGAAAAGCTCGCAACGAGAACGGGCAACGTCGTACTGCTGAAAGATCTGTTTGCCGAAGCGATCGAAAAAGCCGCCGCGATAATGGATGAGAAAAACCCCGCCTTGAAAGGCAATAAAGAGGTCGCGGAAGCGGTCGGAGTAGGCGCGGTGGTGTTCTACTACCTGTCGAGCAACCGTATGCGCGATATCAATTTCGTGCTTGAAGACGCGCTCAATTTCGACGGCAACACCGGACCGTACGCGCAGTATACGTACGCCCGTACGTGCGCGATATTAAAAAAGGCGGAACAAACCGAAAAAGCGTTTTCGGATCAGAACGACGACGAATTTGCTCTCGCAAAAACGCTCTCCCTGTTTCCCGAAACGTTCGACGCGGCTCTGCACGATTACGAGCCGTCGATCATAACGCGTTACGCGCTCGATCTTTGCGCCGCGTTCAACCGTTTCTATCACAACTGCAAGGTGCTCTCCGCCGAAGACGGTACGACGAAAGCTCAGCGTATCGAGCTCGTGGAATGCACGAATAAGGTTCTTGCGTCCGCGCTTGAACTGATATGCGTAAAACACCCGGAAAAAATCTGATCGGAGGATATAAAAATGTCAGGACACAGCAAATGGAAAAACATAATGCATAAAAAAGAGAAGACCGACGCCGCAAGAGCGAAAGTCTTCACCAAAATAGGCAAGGAAATGGCGATAGCCGTCCGCGAAGGCGGTCCCGATCCCGTTTCGAACAGCAAACTCCGCGACCTCATCTCAAAAGCCAAAGCCAATAACGTACCGAACGACAATATCGACCGCATCATCAAAAAAGCGAGCGGCGCCGACAGCGTAGCGTACGAAAAGGTCATTTACGAGGGCTACGGCATAGGCGGAGTCGCCGTCATCGTCGAAGCCATGACCGACAACCGAAACCGTACCGGCGGCGATATACGCCACTATTTCGATAAATTCGGCGGCAATCTCGGTCAGACCGGCTGCGTTTCGTATCTGTTCACCGATAAAGGTACGATCATAGTCGAAAACGACGGCAAGGTCTCCGAAGACGAGGTAATGGATTCCGCTCTCGAAGCCGGCGCCGAGGATTTCGACGCGACTGACGAAGCTTTTGAGATCACCACGGCTCCCGAGGATCTTGACGCCGTTACCGCGGCTCTGACCGAAAAGGGATACAAGATCCTTTCTTCCGAGCAGGAGAAGATCCCGTCGATGTACGTGACCCTCACCGACGAGGAACAGCTGCGTAAAATGAATCTGCTTATTGAAAAACTCGAAGAAAACGATGACGTGACAGATTTCTGGCACAATCTCGAAAACGAGGAATGATAATACCGGAGGCATTATATGGATCTCACATTGATAGCTCCGGTCGGCGCGCTCATAGCGCTGCTGTTCGCCGTGTACAACTATCTTAAAGTACGTAAAGCCGATGAAGGCGGCGAAAGAGTACGGGCGCTTTCGGAGATAATCAGAAAAGGCGCGAACGCGTATCTGAAAAGGCAGTATAAGACCGTCGGTATCTTCTTTGCCTGCGGATTTGCGCTTCTGCTCATATTATCGCTTATAAAGCCGCAGGGCGCAAATGAAGGCCTCGTTCCCTCGCTTACGCCTTACGCGTTCGTGACGGGCGGCGTACTTTCCGGCTTATCGGGCTTTCTCGGCATGAAGATCGCGACGTCCGCAAACGGCAGGACCGCCGCCGCGGCTGAAAAGAGCCTCAACAAAGGGCTCAGAGTCGCGTTCTCGGCAGGCTCCGTAATGGGCTTCACGGTCGTCGGTCTCGGTCTGCTCGATACCACGGTCTGGTTCATCCTGCTCCGTTACGTATTTCAGCTTGATCCGTCGCAGCTTTCGGGCTCGATGATAACTTTCGGAATAGGCGCCTCCACGATGGCTCTGTTCGCAAGAGTCGGCGGCGGCGTGTTCACAAAAGCCGCCGACGTAGGCGCAGACCTCGTCGGCAAGGTCGAAGCCGGCATACCCGAAGACGACCCGAGAAATCCCGCGGCGATAGCCGATAACGTAGGCGACAACGTGGGCGACGTCGCCGGTATGGGCGCCGATCTCTATGAATCGTACGTCGGTTCGATCATCTCCGCCATAGCGCTCGCTTACGGAGCGGGATTTGCGGAATTTTCACAGATGATAGTTCCCGCCGTTCTCGCCGTAGTCGGCGTGATATGCTCCGTCATAGGCACGTTCTTCGTGCGCTGCGGAGAAAGCACAGATCAGAAAAAACTTTTGTCGTCGCTGCGCCGCGGTACTTATATCGCCGCAGGTCTGTTCGCTGCCGGCGCTTTCCCGGTCGTATATTTCATACTCGGCAAAGAGCATCTCGGCATCTACGGCGCTGTCGTATGCGGACTCATATCCGGCGTTCTGATCGGATATTTCACCGAATACTTCACGTCCGATACGTATAAACCCACGAAGCGTCTCGCTTCCGATTCCGAAACGGGTCCTGCTACGATCATCATAGGCGGTCTTTCGCTCGGTCTTCGCAGCGTCATAGCTCCCGTGGTAATAATCGCGGTATCGATCATCGCCTCGTTCCTTCTCTCCGGCGGTTCGCTCGGAGAAGGTATGGCTATCGGTCTGTTCGGCGTCGCTCTGTCAGCCGTCGGTATGCTTTCAACGCTCGGCATCACGCTCGCGACAGACGCTTACGGTCCGGTCGCCGACAACGCCGGCGGTATAGCGCAGATGGCGGGTATGGACGAAAAGGTGCGCGAACGTACCGACGCTCTCGATTCGCTCGGCAATACCACCGCCGCCACCGGCAAAGGCTTTGCCATTGGTTCAGCCGCGCTCACGTCCCTTTCGCTTATCGTCGCTTTCACGCAGAGAATAAACGCGATGATGCCCGAAGGTGAAAAAGTATTCATGCTCGATATAACGAACCCCGTCGTGCTCGTCGGCATACTGCTCGGCGCGATGCTTCCGTTCGTTTTCGCCGCGATGACGATGGATTCCGTCGGCGTAGCCGCGCAGAGCATCATAAACGAAGTAAGAAGACAGTTTTCCGAAAAGATCGGCATTATGTACGGTACCGAACAGCCCGATTACGCCAAATGCGTAGATCTCTGCACGAGGTCGTCGCTCAAACAGATGATCGGTCCGTCGCTTTTCGCCGTATTCGCACCCGTGGTGATAGGTCTTGCGCTCGGTCCGAACGCGATCACCGGTATGCTTTGCGGAGCAATGATATCGGGATTTCTGCTTGCGGTGTTCATGTCTAACGCCGGCGGAGCGTGGGATAACGCGAAAAAATACGTTGAAAACGGTCATTTCGGCGGCAAGGGCAGTAAATGCCACAAAGCGGCCGTCGTCGGCGATACCGTCGGCGATCCGCTCAAGGATACGAGCGGCCCCTCGATCAATATACTGATAAAACTGCTTTCGATAATATCGATAGTTTTCTCGTATATAATACTCAATTTCTACCTTATAAGACTCTGATATGATAAAAACGGATAAAATAAACACGGAAAAAAGAAATCCGAACACCACGCATATAGACAGACTTCCGACAAGCGAAATGGTCGCGCTCATGCACGCGGAGAGCCGGCGGGCATTCGACGCCGTCGACGGCGTTCTGCCGCAGGTCGCGCTTGCCGTAGATAAGATCGCCGGCGCATTCGAGTCAGGCGGTCACCTGTACTATATCGGCGCCGGTACGAGCGGCAGGCTCGGCGTCCTTGACGCGAGCGAATGCCCGCCTACGTTCGGCGTGGATCCGTCGCTCGTGGTCGGAATAATCGCCGGCGGCGACAAAGCGCTGAGGCGAAGCTCCGAAGGCGCGGAAGACAGCTGCGAAGCCGGTTATGAAGAGATAAAGCAGAGAAATCTGGCGTGTAACGACGTGCTCGTAGGCATAGCCGCGAGCGGCAGAACGCCGTACGTGTTAGGCGCCATGGCGGCGGCAAAGGAAGCCGGAGCGACCGTCTGCTCGATAACGTCGACTCCGGGCAGTCCGATAGATCAAGCGGCTGATATAAGGCTCTCAGCCGACACCGGTCCCGAAGTCGTGACCGGATCGACAAGGCTGAAAGCCGGCACGTATCAGAAGCTGATACTCAATATGCTCTCGACCTGCGCGATGATAAAAACCGGCAGAGTTTACGAAAATCTGATGATCTGCGTAAACCCGTCAAACGACAAGCTCAAAGCAAGATGCGCCAATATAACCGCGGAGATACTCGGTATCGAACCGGAAGAGGCGTACGGGCTGTTGGAAAAAAACGATTTCAGCATAAGAGCGGTAATAGACAAATATAAAAAATAAAAAGGAGGCGGTACTAATGAAAAACGATCTTGACAAAGATATGTTCGGTGAGTTTGATTTTATGTACCGCCATAAAGCTGCCCTGGAAAAGCAGAAAAAAGAGGAAGAGGAAAAACGTAAAGCCGAGCTCGAGGCCGAACAAAAACGACTCGAAGAAGAACTCACAGAGAAGAGAAAAGCCGAAGAAGAAAAGGGCGGGCAAGAGAAAAAACAAAAGAAAACAAATAAAAAAACGGCAAAACAGCCGGTGAAAAAACCGGAGCCGGAAAAAGAAAAAGAACCCGGACCGAAGATCCACCCGAAATACGGCAAACCGTATAAAAAGGATACCGAAAGAGACAGAAAAAGAATACCGGACAGAAGACGTTCGAAAATAAGAGAAGAGTATAAGAAAGAAAAAAGCACGAAAGAGCACGAAATCGACAGAGAGCGGATCCACGCCGAAAGAGCGGCAAGAAGAATGAAGCTCTCAAAGCTCGGGCTGATGTCTCTCGCCACGCTGCTCGTCGCCGCCGTTCTGTTTTCCGTAAGCGTCGCGGCGATCTACATAATTACGGGATATTCGAAAAAGGTTACCCATAAGAATATCGCATATCAGGTCGGTATGTCGGATAATTCGACGAGGATACCGTACGATGAGCTGATAAGAAACGGTACGGTCTACGTCTGCGGCAACGATCTCGTGACTCTCTGCGGCTTTACCGTAACGGGCAATAATAAAGAAATAAAATACATATCGCCCGATAAAGGCAACGATACCGTTCTGTTTTACGCCGGCACCGTCACCGCAGAGGTAAACAAGACCGATATACGGCTTTCGGCGCCTTCGTTTTACGAGGACGCGAAGCTCTATATCCCGATGGAGTTTTTCGTTGATTACGCGACCGGGATCGTATGCGAATACGAGCCTGAGACCGACGATTCGCGCAGTAAAATAACGGTTTACAAAAAGGTTCTGAACGAAAGCGCGGTAAAGCTTTCCGGCGCCTCTCCGATATACGAGCCCGTTACGTTCCGTATAAAGCAGGCAAAAACTCTCGACAAGATCGACGAATCGGCAATAGATCCGAGCCTTTCGGATATAAATTATAAAATAGACGTAACGTCTTACGAAAAGTATATCGCTCCTTCCGAGCCGTATTCGTATATCACGCTGATAAACGGCGAAAGAAAAGCGTCGGGAACGTATACGTTTGCGGATCTTACGCCGGCGCCTGCGCAGAACGGCGACATCCCGGTAACGCTGCGGCAGAACGCCGCAAAATCGCTTGAAGCGCTTATCGCCGAAGCGAGAGCCGACGGAGTGATAGGCTTTGCCGTTTCGGGCGGTTACGTTACGCTTGAAAATTCGGCAAAAGACGACCCCGCCTCCGACGAACGCCTGCTCGGTCTGACGGTCGATATGGCTGAAAACAAGACGAAACTCAACGCAGACGAGCAGAGAATGGAGAGCTGGCTTTCCGAAAACGCCGCCAGATTCGGCTTTATCGTAAGATATCCGAAAGATAAAGAGAAGATCACCGGCGAAAAATACAGACCGTTCACGATCCGCTACGTCGGCAGATACGCCGCGATAAGGATGACCGGCACGGGAATGTGCCTTGAAGAGTTCACGTCAGCATACGGACTTGAACGCTATATGATATATTGAAGCCGAGCCGAACGCCCGGCTTTATTTATACAAAACGAAAATTTTCTGCCTCCCGATAAAGTTTTTGAAACTTTTTGAGCCTTTGAAGCACCTTATATGTGAATGCCGAAAAAAAGGAGAAGAGTATGACCCGCGATGAATTCGCCGCCGCCGTGTCGGTATCCGAAAAACGGCTTTATATAGCGGCGTTCTCCGTGACCGCCAACGCAGAAGACGCGCGCGACGCAGTCGCCGACGCGCTTTTATACGCGTGGGAACACAGAGACGAGCTGCGCGACGAGACTAAATTCGACGCGTGGCTGCTAAAGATCACGTACAGTCAGGCTAAGATGATACGGCGCAGAAACCGCCGTTACGGCAGCCTTGACGAGCTGTCGGAGAATTTCAAATCCGAGACCGACAGATCGGACCTTGAATTTTTCGATATCCTCAACCGTGCGAAGATCGACGAAGAACAGCGCCGCATACTCACGCTTCGTTTTCTGTACGGCTACACTCTTGCCGATATCGCAAAGATGACGGATAAAAAACCCGATACCGTAAAGACGAAGTATTACAGGGCGCTGCAAAAAATGTCGGCTATGAAAGGGCTTAAATAGGTGCTGAAATGAAAAAGAATTTTGATATCGAAAAAGCCGAAGCGTGGGCGGAAGAAGGCTGTTCGGGTATAGAAAAGAATATTGAATACAACCGCGTGCAGCATAAAGCCGGCAGCGCCGGAAAAAAGACCGTATATAAAGAGCACAAAGGCGTTTTCGGCTCGCCGTTTTTGCAGATCGCCGGCGTGTTCATCGTCGCCGCGATCGTATCCGGCCTGACGTTCGGCGCGCTCAGATATCTCGAACACGTCGCAGGTCAGCATACGCCGGCGGTCACGGAAGTCACCGATGTCAAAACAGATACGGCTTCATCAGAAACGGAACCAAAAGACCGCAGTATAGACAATGAGAGTATCAAAAAGGCCCACGTTTATTTTATGAATCCGGATCATTATAATATCGACAGCGAGGATGCTTTACGCCAAGCTCTCAAAGATATCTGCGATTACTGCGCTCACGACGATATAGACGACACTCTGTTGCTGACGATTGCTTTCAGCGGCAACTACTTTTCATCGGATGAATATAACGATCTCTTAAATAATCGCGGAGGATCAGACGACGCCGAACTTCTGCGTGAATTCAGAGCAATGT
>CACYEW010000025.1 GCA_902773455.1 uncultured Ruminococcus sp. | reverse complement strand
TTTAAAAACACGTTCGCCGTATGGGCGATACGGTTTACCGGGGCGGCGTTTTCAAAAAAACGGCCTTTCCGCAGGCTTGCCGTAAGCGCGGCGGCATACGCCGTTCTCTGTATCGTCTCGTTTTGCGTCGCCGTGCTCGGGGCGCTTCTCGGCGGCTCGGTATGGTTCGGCGCCGCCGGCGTACTGCTGTTCATCGCGTCGACAGCCGGGTATTTTATCGCGGTCACGCCGCTGATAACCGATCTTGAAAAATTCACCGACAAGCTTTATACGCTGTCCGAAAACGGCGAGACAGGCGGTATCGGACTGCCGGTGACTTCCGACGCGCGCCCTCTCGATCTCGCGCTCGATAACGTAGAGAACGCCTGCCGCTCGAACGCCGAAAAGGCGCTTGCGGAAGAGAAGACGAAAGTCGAGCTGATAACGAACGTGTCGCACGATCTCAAAACTCCGCTCACGTCGATAATATCGTATACGGAACTTCTTTCGGAATCCGAAGGGCTCACCGAAGAGGCGAACGATTATGTTCAGATCATAAAAAACAAAGAGCAGAGACTCAAAAAGCTCATAGACGATCTGTTCGAGCTGTCGAAAGCCGCTTCCGCGAAGCTCGACGCGGATCTGACCGAAATAGATCTTACGATGCTTATAAATCAGCAGCTTTCCTACAACGCCGACGCGACAGAGCGTTCGACTCTTACTTTCGTTACGAACGTGCCGGATCATCCGCTGATGATCAAAGCCGACGGCGCAAAGCTCCATAACGTGATCGAAAATCTGATAAACAACGCTCTCAAATATTCGCTTCCGAATACGAGAGTATACGTGGACCTTTGTGAAGAGAACGGAAAAGCCGTATTCGGAATAAAGAATATTTCAAAAGATAAAATAACGACGGATCCAGAGAGATTTACGGAACGGTTCGTAAGAGGCGACGAATCGCGTTCGGAGGAAGGCAGCGGCCTCGGTCTCGCTATCGCGAAGACGTATACGGAGGTCTGCGGCGGAACGTTCGATCTCACCGTCGACGGCGATCTGTTCAAGGTCGTGCTGACCTTCGATGCCGTGAAGCCCGGCGAATGAAACGTCCGGCGGTATTCGTAACGGACGTAATAATTAAATAAAAATTAACAATGAGGTGGTTTTATTACAACAATCACCTCGCTTTTTATTGTATAATATAAAATGATAAATTTTGACGAAAGGGCAGTATAATGCTTGAATTGAAAGACCTGTCGTTTTCCGTAACGGTGAACGGACAGAACAAAGACATAATTAAACACGTAGACCTGACCGTGCCGAAGAGCAGCCTGGTCGTTATAACCGGACCGAACGGCGGCGGCAAATCCACCACCGCGAAGCTCATAATGGGTATCGAAAAATCGACCGGCGGCAAAATACTATTCAACGGAGAAGACATAACGGATAAAACCATAACCGAGAGGGCGAAGCTCGGCATCGCTTTCGCGTTTCAGCAGCCGGTGAGATTCAAAGGCATAAAAGTCATCGACCTTCTGCGTATCGCGTCGGGCAGGCGCCTGTCGACGGCGGGAGCGTGCGCGTATCTGTCCGAGGTCGGCTTATGCGCGGGAGATTATATCGGCAGAGATATAGATTCGAGCCTTTCGGGCGGCGAGCTGAAGCGTATCGAGATCGCAACCGTGCTCGCGAGAAATCCGCTGCTCTCGATCTTCGACGAGCCGGAGGCGGGCATAGATCTCTGGAGCTTTCAGAATCTCATCGAAGCTTTTACGAGAATGCGCAGAACGATCAAAGACAGCTCGATACTCATAATCTCGCACCAGGAGCGCATACTTGAGATAGCGGACGAGATTATAGTCATAAAAGACGGTACGATAGACAGGCAGGGAAGAAAAGAAGATATACTGCCCGAAATAACCGGCACGTCGGCGGCTCTTGTCAACTGCCGCGCCGCGGAGAAGAAAGGAGACTGACAATGCAGAAGCTTGACGAGATACAAAAAAGACTGCTCGTTGAAGTCGCCGATCTTCACAGCGTCCCCGAAGGAGCGTACAATATCAGAGCGAACGGCGTCTCAGCCGGGAGACAGTCGACCGAGCATATCGAAATAGTGCCGAAAACGGCGGTCAGCGGACTTGAGATATATATTAAACCCGGTACGAAAAACGAAAGCGTCCATATACCCGTAGTTATGACCGAAAGCGGACTCAAAGAAGTCGTTTACAACGACTTTTACGTCGGCGACGACTGCGACGTCGTTATCGTAGCCGGCTGCGGTATAGACAACTGCGGCAATCAGGATTCTCAGCACGACGGCGTACACCGCTTTTTCGTCGGCAAAAACGCAAAGATCAAATACGTCGAAAAGCATTACGGCTCGGGCGAGGGAGCCGGCAAACGCATCCTCAACCCCGTTACCGAGGTCTATCAGGAGAAGGGAAGCACCGTCGAGATGGAGATGGTGCAGATCAAAGGCGTGGACGATACCGAACGCACCACCAAAGCCGTGCTCGACGAGAACGCAAAGCTCATAGTCCGCGAAAGGCTCATGACTCACGGAAAACAAAACGCGATCAGCGTTTATTCGGTCGAGCTGAACGGCAAAAATTCGAACGCCGACGTCGTATCGCGCTCGGTCGCAAGAGACGACTCGTATCAGAAATTCGACGCGAAGATAATCGGCAGCGCCGCCTGCCACGGTCATACCGAATGCGATTCCATAATAATGGATAACGGCAGGATACTCGCCGTGCCGGGACTCGAAGCCAACTGTATCGACGCAGAGCTCGTGCACGAGGCGGCTATCGGCAAGATCGCGGGCGAACAGATAATCAAGCTGATGACGCTCGGGCTGACCGAGAACGAAGCGGAAGAACAGATCATAAACGGATTTTTGCAGTAAACGGAGATCAATATGGAATACGATTTCGATACCGTTATAAACAGAAGAAAATACGGCGATATCAAGTGGAACGTCGGTGAAGACGAGCTTCCGATGTGGGTGGCTGATATGGATTTCAGATCGGCTCCCGAAATACTGAAGGCTCTCGACGAAAGATTGAAACACGGCGTTTTCGGATATACCTCCGTTACGGATGAATGGTATTCGGCGTACGCCGACAGATGGCGCGAACGTTACGGCTTCATAATGGATAAAAGCCGCCTCGCGTTCTGCTCCGGCGTCGTACTGTCCATAACCGCGGCGATAGGCGCGCTGACCGGAAAAGGCGACGGAGTCGTTCTGATGACTCCCGTTTACAACGCGTTTTTCAACTGCATAAAGCGTAACGGCTGCCGTCTCGTCGAAAATCCGCTGAGATATGAAAACGGCGCGTATTCGGTCGACTTCGAAGATCTCGAAAAAAAGCTTTCCGATCCGGCTGTAAAGGTGCTCATACTCTGCAATCCTCACAACCCCGTCGGCAAAATATGGGATAAAGAAACGCTTAAAAAGATCGGTTCGTTATGCAAATCACACGGCGTTACGGTCATATCCGACGAGATACACTGCGATATAACGCGCCCCGGTATGAAATATACGCCGTTCTGCTCCGTATCGGAAGAATGCGCCGGCAACTGCATAATGTGTATCGCGCCGACGAAGACGTTCAATCTCGCGGGACTTCATACCGCCGCCGTATACGTTCCGGATAAATCGCTTTTTGATAAAGTGCGCGAAAAAATGAGCGAAAACGGCTGCGACGAAGTAAACGCCTTTGCCGAACCCGCCGCCGTCGCCGCCTATAAATACTGCGGCGAATGGGCAGACCGGATGTGCGAATACGTTTTCGAAAACAGGCGCATCGCGGAAGAGGCGGTAAACGCAGCCGGAGCGAAAGCGATTAAAGGCGACGCAACGTATCTGTTATGGATCGATACCGGCGTTCGCGGAGCCGACGTTTCAAAGATAATAAGAGAAAAAACGGGTCTTTATATGAACTCCGGTCTTTCGTACGGCGCTCCCGGCGACGGCTTCGTCAGGATGAACCTCGCCTGCCCGAGAAGCGTTCTTTACGACGGGCTTGACAGATTCGCCCGGGCTGTGAAAGCTTTATAACGAAAAGAAGACGAATGCGGCGCAAGTAATAACGTCATGAAAATCAAAACGGATCGCCGGGCGATCCGTTTTTTGTTTTATCTTTGATTTTCGTTTTTGTTCATCGTGTCCACGGGCATCAGGCTGACGAGGCGCAGCAGAGGCACCGTGACGGCGACTGCCGTGATCAGAAGAGAAGTGATTATCAGCGCGGGTATTACGTACGGCGTAAGCACGAAAGCGAAGAATGAAAACGCGTAATCAGCCGAAACCATGGCGTTCAGCACGGGGAAGAATATGAACAGAAGTATAACCGTTATGACAAGCGAAATCACCGTTATGATGAGACCTTCTATGCCGAACGCTTTGAACGTGTCCACCCCTCTCGCGCCCATTCCGCGCAGAATTCCGATATTTCTGCCCTCGATTTTGACCGTGGCGGATATGAACAGATAAAGCAGCAGAGCCGACACCGCCGCCATAAGGATCAAAAGCCTCGTGAGATGCTCCGAAGCGGTCTTGAGTTTTGAAGCGAAATCGTCGTACTCGCTGACAAACGGCGCGTATACCGAAGCGTTTTTGCCGTCAAGCGCCGATATCAGAGCCGATACGGATCTTTCGTTCTGCCCGAATTTAACTATCAGCTTGCGAGGGCTTATCTCGTCCTCCATAAATTTGCGGCAGTCTTTCTCGTCAACGTAGATCGACTGATCTATACCCTCGACCACGGCGGCGATCTTCGTTTTGCCGTAAACCGCGCTCGTAAGCGTTCCGTAAACCTTAAACGCGTTTTTGTGCGTAAGAGACGTGGAATATCCGCCTTCGTTGAATTTTTCCACCGTCTCGGTCATGAAAGTATCGTCTCCGAAAAGCGCGCGGTAAACGGCGCGGTCGATATATATACCGCCCTTGCCCGATTCAAATTCACGCACGACCGTGGGAGAAGCGTTTTTGCTTCTTATCATCACGTCGACCGATTCGCGGATTCCGTCGGTAAACGTGAGATAACCGAGCGCGTGTCCCGTTTTTGCAAATTCTTCGACAAAACCGGGCTTGACGTAAAGCAGACCGTCCTTGTTTTCAAGATCGTAAAGATAATCGGTCAATATACCGCCGGACACGTCAAAGAACTGATTGAAAAGATTTACTCCGGAGTTGATGCAGATCTGCACTATGCGCTCGTATCTTTCCATGTCGGACGATATTATGCCGGTGATTGTCATCTCCCTGTCGCATACGATGATCTTTTTACCTATCAGACCGCTTATCTCCGTTACCGGGTAATAAAGCAGTTTATCGCAGAAATACGTCGCCGCCGTTTCGGATATCACAACTCCGTTATAATCCTCCGGCATTTTTCCGTATTTGAGCTGCAGCCCGAGCGTTTCGGGCGAACCGGTCTCGGCGATACCGTAAAAGCTCTCGAACAGCGCGGGTACCTCGGTAAGACCGTTATGAGACTCGGCGAACGGAGAAGTCTTTTTTTCGGCTTCCGTCGGCGTTCTGCCGTCTTTGTTCTCGATCACCGGCAGGAACTGACCGGTATGCACCTTCACCGCCGTATCGGTATAAGCGGAAATATCGTTTACGTCTTCGTCGGTAAACACCGTGTCGGAAAGATATTCCGCCGTTTTCGTAACCGCTCCGAAGCCGATTTTATCTTTTACTATCGTTTTCGTCACGGAACGCGATACGTGATATGACTGAAACGAGGCGATGACCGCCGATAACAAAAGCGAGATGACCGTCATCAAAACGGTAATAACGAGGCGGAACTTCTTGTATTTCAGCATCGAAAGCGAAAGCTTGAGCCCCGTTTTGAGCGGCATTTTCGATTTTATCATCGATATCTGCCTTGCCTCGACCGGTTCGGCGCGGTACGGGTAATAATATACGGAGGTATCGTGCTGTTCGATCTCGACCGCGTTTTTGACGTGAAGGTTCATCGATTTGACCTTCTGCGTGTCGTGCTCGTTTATTATATACGTGTCTTTATCGGATAAGCCGATTATGCGGTTTATCTCCCCGAGACTGCGTTCGTCGAGCTTTTTGCCCTTCGGTACGCGTATGAGTCTGTCGCCGACAACGTCGACGGCGGATTCGTACGGCTCGCTTGTCCTTACGACGTCTTTATGTACGCGCCCGTCGAGTATCTCGATAACGCGGTCTCCCATTTCGTCGGCTATGTCTCTGTCGTGGGTGACTATTATCACGAGGCGGTCTTTTGAAAGCTCCTTGAAGATCTCGAACATCTCGTGGCCGGTCTTTGAATCGAGGTTGCCGGTCGGTTCGTCCGCAACGATTATCTTCGGATCCTTTACCACGGCTCTCGCTATCGCGACTCTCTGCGACTGACCGCCCGATATGTCGTTCGGCTTTCTTTCGGCAAGCTCATCCAAACCGAGCTTTTTTATCACCGCTTCGACTTTTTCATCCGATTCGTTATGCTGCAGACCGAGAGCGAGCGAAATATTCTCGCGCACCGTCAGAGTTTTCAAAAGGTTGTATTCCTGAAAGATAACGCCGATGAACGTGTTTCTGTAAGAATCGTAATCGGATTTGGTGAATGCGGAAAAACTGTTGCCGTATAAGAGCATCTCGCCCGAATCGGGTTTGTCGAGCGCCGCGATCATGTTGAGCAGCGTCGATTTGCCGCCGCCGGATCTGCCGACGATGAAAACGAGCCCCTTTTCGCCGAAGCGCAGAGAAACGTTGTTGAGCGCTCTGTGGGTGGCGCCGCTTTTCGTTCTGTACGTTTTTGATATATTCTTTAACTGAAGCATGAAGGGACCTCCTTAAATCGACCTTATAACGTCGATCGGCTGTTTTTTGCCGAGGCGGCGCAGTATCGGGTAAGCGACGATGATGAGGAAAAGCGTGAACACGACCGCCGATATTATGAAATCGGTGAACGTAAACGTCACGAACCTGATCTTTCCGAGCGAGAACAGACGGAACAGACCGTCGAGCGCCTCCGTCACCGCGACAGCCGAAGCGGTCGATATGACGAGAGTTATCACGTCGATGATAAGAAGCTCTATATAGAAGATGCGGAGCGTTACGCCGCTGCTCGTGCCGAGAGCGCGCATTATACCGATCTCCTTCGTTCTTTCCTTGACGTTCAGCGATACGAAATTGATGACGATTATCAGAAGCAGAACGGCGTTGATGCCGGAAAACACGAAGAATACCGTGCTCACCTCGCGCAGATTGTCCATCGTATCGGAAAGGCCCGAGAACAGGGCGCAGCTCATATCGATGCCGAGCTCGTCGACCTTTTTCGCAAGAGCGCCCGCTTCCTGCGGACCGGCTTTAACGAGCAGAGCGGAGTAAGTGAAGCCCGCTTCCGCAATATTCCTGACCGTTTCTTCGTTTGCCATGATGCACGACGCGTTGTAGCTGCCGAGCTGCTCGATTATTTCGTCGGAAACGATCGCCGCGAGGTGAAAAGTTCTGAATTCGCCGCCCGTATTCCGCCTGTCGGAGGAAAAAGAGAGCGATACGTTCTGACCGATCGTATTTACGATCTTATCGACTACGGGGGCGGTGTTGATCGTGTTGTAATACTCGTCCGTCAGCTCGTACGAACCGGTCAGAAGGTAACAGAGATCGAGAGCGCACTGTACCGATATCACTATTTCGTTTTCGGCAAGGTCTGAGGAATTCTTATCGAATCCCGGCGCCGTATAAAGGAATTTGTAATCGTACTGTCTGTACTGCGAAAGCGAACACCAGACCGATTCGTTTGCGCTGAAATACCCGTTTTCGACGCTCATGCTGCAATCGTTCTCCGAAATGCCGTATTTAAGGCTGTCGAAAAGGTATTTTTTGAACCCGCTTTTCACAAGTACGATCTTATAAGGCGCGGAAACGTCCACCTGATACGCGCCGAGCAGCGACGTTACGTTCGATATACCGTTTATCTTATCGTAATTCGTCTCCGCAACGCCCGCTATCGTAAACGGCACCGCGGTCGTCTGATACCTGATATAAAGCGCTTTGCCGACAAGCTCGTCTGCGGATCTCGGGTAGAAAAGCACCATCTCTTTGTCGATATCCGTCACGATGCCGCAGCTGACGAAAGCGTTTGCAAGATAATCCGTTATCATTATTTCGCTTTCCTTTTCGGGAAAAGAGCCGTATAAAACGCGAAAGCCGGATGCTTGAAAATCGGCAAATTCAGCAAAGCCGTTCAATTCCGACAGCGGAACGGAGTTATACTGATTTTCTTTTGTCAACGCGGTGTCGTTGCACACGGCGGCGCTGATATAAGCGCCGGAGTAGAACCTGCCCGGATTGAACCCGGAAAGATCTTTTTCAAGCGTCGCGGCCGTTTTCTGAGAGTAGTCGCCGTAATAATAATAGCGCTGCGGCTCCGCGATAAACAGATCGGCGTAATACTTTTCAGCCGTCTCTTTAACTATCTTGTCGGGCTTTATGCCGGAAAGAGCTATGCCCGAATCGAACATGGTAACGCAGAATACCGCGACGAGTATCATAACGATAAACCGGGTCCTGCGCTTTATTATATTCGCGTACGCCTGACCGAAGCAGTTTTTGAAATTCATATTCGCATGCTTCAGCCGGAGCGGCGGGATTTTATCCGGCTTTTTTTCTTCGTGAGGAGAGAAATTGCCGGGCAGATATCCCTCGTCGAGCGCGTCGACCGTATCGGGATAAGCGAGCGCGACGTGCTGCTTATCGGTCTCGAAGGTCAGATAATTGTCTTCGTTTTCGTCGAGCGTGCTTTCGGCTTCCTCAAGGCTCAGAGTATGGCCGGATTTGACGAGCATGACGTTGTCTCTTATGAACTTCGTATTCTCGTCGGTATCGCCCTTCGTTCTGTCGATATCGCCGGTGATCTCGCCGTCTTTCATGAAAATTATCCGGTCGCCGTATTTGTACGCCGTTTCGTTGTCGTGCGTGACGAGTATCACGAGCTTTCTCTTGCTGATCTTTTTGAGCGACGCGAAAAGATCGTCGCCCGTCACCGAGTCGAGCGAACCGGTCGGTTCGTCGGCGAGCAGAACGTCGGGATCCTTGACGAGAGCTCTCGCGATCGCCACCCTCTGCCTCTGACCGCCGGACAATTCGGTCGGCTTTCTGTAACCGAGTCCGGCAAGACCGACCGCCGATAACGCTTCGTCGATCTTGTCGTAATTGACCGCGCCGTTCTGAAGCTTCAGAGCGAGTTCGACGTTTTCGTATACGGTTTTCGTTTCGATGATGTTGAAATTCTGAAAAACGAAACCGACGTATGTGTTGCGGTAATCGTCGAGCCGACGCTCGGAAAGCGACGAAAACGGCGTTCCGTTTATGTAAACGTTGCCGGACGTCG
>CACYEW010000024.1 GCA_902773455.1 uncultured Ruminococcus sp. | reverse complement strand
TCACACGCGAAGCGTATTTAACCGCCGAAGGCGATTTCACTGCGGCGTCAGCCGCCCGGGGTGGGTGGGGGTTCCCCCGCAAACGACGGAGTCGCAGTTATATAAGGCGCTGTCGCATTACTTCTGCTGTTCATCCATTCCGGCGGCGATCATCTCGCAGAGCTTACGCACCGGCTCCTCCTTTGACCGTATTGAAAACGAGATCAGCGGTTCTCTGCCGGGATATATGATCAGTCTGCCGTTCGTTTTCGAGGTGATCTTAACCCATTTTTCGGCGTCGAATTTATAGAGACGGAATATGATCCTGCTTTCTTTTCTCTCCACCGTCGAAACGTTGAGCCGCTCGCCGTAGCTTCTGAGCAGCGATATATACAGCAGGTCGGCTGTTTCGCGCGGTATTTCACCGAAGCGGTCCATCAGTTCGTCCGCCACGTCGTCGAGGTCGTCGAGCGACGCGATATGCGATATTTTTTTATACATTTCTATCCGGAGCTGGGCGTTTTCTATATACTTCTCCCTTATGACCGCTGAGATGCCGAGATTCATTTTGCATTCGAGGGCTTCTTCTTTCGTTACACCCTGCTCGGACAGAACGGCTTCGTTAAGAAGCTTTATATACATATCGTAACCGACGGCGTCCATATGCCCGTGCTGTTCTTCGCCTAAGATATTTCCGGCGCCTCTGATCTCAAGGTCGCGCAGAGCTATTTTGAAGCCCGAGCCGAATTCCGTATACTCTCTTATCGCCTCGAGCCGCTTTTCGGCGATCTCCGAAAGCAGTTTCATCGGTCTGTATGTGAAATAAGCGTACGAACGGCGGCTGCTTCTGCCTATACGCCCTCTTATCTGATGGAGCTGAGACAGACCGAGCCTGTCTGCGTTTTCTATTCTCAGCGTGTTCGCGTTCGGCACGTCGACGCCGGTCTCTATGATCGTCGTACATACGAGCACGTCGATCTCTCCGCCGACGACCTCGCGCCATATATCGGAAAGCTCCTCCTTATCCATTTTTCCGTGGGCGACTTTTACCGTCGCGTCGGGGCACATTTTCTTTACGCGTGCGGCGCATACTTCAATATTCTCGACGTTATTGTAAAGGTAAAACACCTGACCGCCGCGTCGAAGTTCCTTTTTGATCGCGTCGGATATGATCAGCTCGTCATACTCCATAACGTAGGTCTGGGGCGGCAGTCTGTCGCCGGGCGCTTCTTCAAGCACGCTCATATCGCGTATGCCGGATATCGCCATGCTCAACGTGCGCGGTATCGGAGTCGCGGTCAGGGTGAGCACGTCCGCGTCGTTTTGCATCATCTTCAGTTTTTCCTTATGTGCCACGCCGAAACGCTGTTCCTCGTCGACGACGATCAGACCGAGCTTTTTGAACTCGACGTCGGATGAAAGAAGTCTGTGAGTGCCGACGATTATATCCACGTCGCCGCGCTTGAGCTTGCGGAGCGTCTCTTTCTGCTGAGCCGGCGTTCTGAAACGCGAAATCATATCTATTTCAAGAGGAAATCCTCTCATTCTTGTCATTATCGTCTGATAATGCTGAAGCGCGAGTATGGTGGTCGGTACGAGGATCGCCGCCTGATAGCCGCATTCGGCGGCTTTGAACACAGCTCGCAGAGCGACCTCGGTCTTGCCGAAGCCGACGTCTCCGCAGAGTAGTCTGTCCATCGGGTGGTTCGACTGCATATCCTTTTTGATCTCTTCCGCCGCCGTAAGCTGGCCTTCGGTCTCCTCGTATTCGAAAAGCGATTCGAACTGTCTTTGCAGATCGTCGTCTTCGGGAAAGGATATTCCCGGTCTGCGCATACGCTTCGCGTAAAGCTCGATCAGCTCTTTCGCCATCTCTCTCGCGGCGGTCTTTACTCTCGTTTTCGATTTTTCCCAGTCAGCCGAGCCGAGGCGGTTCACGCGGACCGTACCGTCAGCCGATCCGGTGCCGATATATTTGGAGAGCGTGTCGAGTCTGTCGCAGGGAACGTATAAAACTCCGTTTTCAGCGTATTTTATCCGCAAAAACTCGCGTTCGCATCCGTCGTAACCGACGAGCGTTTTCAGCCCCTCGAACACGCCGATACCGTGAGCGTCGTGAACGACGTAATCGCCGACGTTCAGATCGGTGTACGAAAGTATCCTTTCTCTCGCCGTGCGCTTCTGCGAATGCGCTTTTCTGCGCGTTTTGATCGCTCTGCCGTAAAGACTGCTGTCTCTGTACAGGGATATGACCGCCGTCTTTGCCGAATCGGATATGAAGCCGACGGCTCCGCACGGGTAGATTATATTTATCTTTCCGAACAGACCGTCGGGATCAGGAGCCGCGTCCGACGAAACGCACGGCGCGATCTCTCCCTCCTCGTAAAACATTTCCGAAAAGCTCTTTGCCACCACGGCGTTTTCACAGAGCAGAAGCACGGCGTATTTGTTTTTAACATAATTCTCCACGTCCTCTGTCAGCAAGCGGAAGCTCTCGTTATACGAAAGCGGAGATTTGCTTCTGAAAGTGAATATATCCGCGTAATTTCTGTTCGACGCGGCGAAATTGTCGGTAAATACGGCGCGCGGATCAGATATCGCCGTTTCGAATTCTCCGTACGTCATGGAATATTTTGCGTATTTGCCCGCGATCTCTTCGGATTCGATCATAAGCGAAGCCGCGAGACTTTCACCCTTTGCCGAGCCTTCCGCTCTCTCGCGGAGTCCCGCGGGATCGTCGCAGATGATAAGAGAGGAATCTTCTTTTCCGAAATAATCGAAGAGCGTCTCGGAGCCCGGATATACGATGTTTACGTATTTATCCGCGAAATCGGGCAGATCCGGCTCGGAAAGAGCCTCGATTTCTCCCTCGAGCAGCTTTACCGCCGCTTCTTTTTTCGCTTTGTTTTTCTGAGCTGCAGCGGCAGCCTTCATTCCGGCTCTTTCTTCTTCGTCGGGTATGACCTCTCGGGCCGGACATATCAAAAAGGAGGAAACGTTTTCCGTTCTTCTCTGGCTCATTATGTCGAAGTAGCCCATACTGTCCGTCTCGTCGCCGTAAAGCTCGATCCTCACCGGATTCGGCGCGTTCGGCGAAAACACGTCTATGATGCCGCCGCGCACGGCGAACTGACCGATCCCGTCGATCGCGGTAACGCGTCTGTAACCGAAGCTCACGAGCTCCTCCGCAAGGCCGTTGAGATCGATCACGTCTCCGATCTGCACTTTGCGGCAGAAAGCCGAAAGTCTTTCTTTCGGAACGGTACACTGCATCGCCGCGTCCGGCGTGGCTATCACGCAGTCTACGGAGCCTTCGAGCACCATTGCGAGAACTCCTATGCGTTCCTGCTCGTATTCGTGCGAGCACGGTA
>CACYEW010000023.1 GCA_902773455.1 uncultured Ruminococcus sp. | reverse complement strand
GCCGGAGAGACAGTCCTCTTCGACGACGAACGAAAGCCGTTTCATCTTTATTATACAGATCAAAGGCCATACAAGCGGCTTCAAAAGGTAGCAGCCGAAGAAAGCCGCGACGGCGGCGGCAAGAACGTAAAGCCGGAAGGAACCGCGTTCGGCGGCGAAGACCGATATGAAATAAGCCGAAGCGGCGGCGGTCATAACGGTCGCTGCAAATCCGCCGATCAGTAAAACACCGCATGATTTTGAGATAAGGTTTGCTATATCCTTTTTTGTAAGTACGGTTTTTCTTTATCCATACCGCGCCTTTCTGTTTATTAGATTATATCACACAATCAAAAGATTGTCAAGAGCTTTTTGAAAAAAACAAAAGCTCCGTTAAACGGAGCGATTTTGTTTTGCGTTATTATTTGTATTTACGCTTTCTTGCAGCCTCGGACTTCTTTTTACGTCTTACGCTGGGTTTTTCGTAGCACTCTCTTTTACGGAGCTCGGTCATGATGCCGGATCTGGAGCAGGCTCTTTTGAATTTCTTCAGAGCGCTGTCGAGAGACTCGTTTTCTCTTACTCTTACTTCTGCCATTTATTTTCACCTCCTTGAACGGAGCAGATATATTTTTTGCCGTGCTTGCCTATTATACATATAAAACGTGCGCTTGTCAAGAGCAAATAAGGAATTTCTTGAAAATTTTCTTTTTTTCGAAAGAATCGTATGAAGCGCGGGAGGTTTCTTTCGGAAACCGCCGCTTTTTATTCGGATAAAAGCGCCTCTATCTGCTCGTTCATATTGTTCGTCTGCGCGGTGTACGCCTGTTCGATGCACTTGCAGACCGATACGGGGTTGCTGCTGCCGTGACCTTTGATAACGACCTTTCTGCAGCCGAGCAGTATGCTGCCGCCGTATTTCTGATAGTCGAGCGTTTCTTTCATCTCGGTAAACAGACCTTTCATGAAAAGGCCGCCGATCTTGTATTTCAGCTTCGACATTATGCCGCCCTTCAGCTTTTTGAGAAGCGAGACCGCCGTGCCTTCCACGCTCTTTACGAGAACGTTGCCGGAAAAGCCGTCGCAAACGACGAGATCGTATTTGCCCGAGAGCAGATCGCGGCTCTCCATATTGCCGACGAAATTTATGTTTTTGTTGCCGGCGATGAGCGGATAAGCTTCTTTTCTCATCATATCGCCCTTTTCGGCTTCGACGCCGACGTTGAGCAAAGCCACGCGCGGATTTTCGACGCCGAACGCGTTCTTCATATAAACGCTGCCCATAACTGCGAACTGATGCAGACGGTAGGCGTCGCAGTCGACGTTGGCGCCGCTGTCGCATATACCGACGATACCGCCGTCCATCGTCGGCAGTATCGGGCAGAAGGTCGGGCGCATAACGCCCTCGAGCCTGCCGATGCGAAGCGTCGCCGCGGCGATCAGAGCGCCCGTCGAGCCGATGCTCACCATACCTGAAACGGTCGGATCGGTGCGGAGCAGGTTTATGCATTTCATCATCGACGAATCGGGCTTCTGCCTGATCGCGTCGGTCGGCTTTTCGTTACAGCTTATTACGTCGGGCGCGTGTATGACGGTGATCCGGCTTTTCAGGTCGGAGCCGTGTTTTTTCGCCTCTTCTTCGACGAGAGCGTTTATTTCGGTCTCGTCGCCGGCAAGTATCAGCTCGAGCTCCGGCAGTTTTTTGAGCGCGTCGAAAGCTCCTTCGACGTTTGCTTTGGGGCTGTCGTCGCCGCCGTAACAGTCAAGTGCTATTCTTATCATTATTCCTTATTATTCTCCGTGAGTTTTTTAACGTAGCTGCGGCGGCGCTTGTGTATCACCCGCTTGAACCGTTTCCACATATTCTGGATCTGATAATTGTCCTCGAGATTGAGGTTCGTCTCGGCGTATTCGATGCCGTCCGCTTTCAGCATACGCATTATCGCGGCTGACGCGATCGCGCCGACGCCCTTGTTTTCGTATTCGGGATCGACTCCGACAAGGCCGAGATCGAGCACCTTCGGATGAGCTTTTGCGCGCAGGATCCTTATTATCGCCGCGGGGGTAAGACGGCCGTTCGATTTCCGCACCGCCTCCGATATCGACGGAAAGCACAGTCCGAGCAGTACCGGCTTGTCGTTTTCGTCGACTACGACTGCGACGTGCTCCACGTCGAGCAGCAGCTTGAAGCCCGATATGAGCGATTTTTTCATACTGTCGGTAAACGGGACCGTGCCGTAGATCTTATCGTAGGATCTGTCGAGCAGATCGAAGAATTTGTCGGCGTATTTTTTTAAGAATTCGTTTATGTTCTTCGCCGGACCGGGTTTTAAGTTATACCGCTTCATGAGAAGCGCGGCGGATTTTTCAAGCCTGTCGTCCGGCTCGTCCGGCAGATAGATCCGGCTCTCGTTCCAGTCGACTTCCTTGCCGTAGCCGCAGTCTTCGATAAGGCGCTGATAGTATTCGTAATTGTACTGCTCTTCAAAAGTCGCCTTCTGATCGAAGCCTTCGATCAGAAGGCCTTCGCGTTCGAGATCGGAAAAGCCGAGCGGACCGCAGACCGTATCCATCCCGCGTGAAAGCGCCCAGCTTTCGACGGCGCCGAAAAGCGATCCTGCGACCTCCGTATCGTCTATACTGTCGAACCTTGTGAAACGGACGCGCTTCTGCCCGGTCTTCTCGTTTGAAGCGCGCTGGAGTATGCCCGATATGCGCCCGACCGGAATGCCGTCTCTGTACGCGAGATAATATACGGCCTCGCACTGATCGTAGTACATATAATCGGCTCTGAATATCTTCTTTTCATCGCCGTAAAGCGGCGGAACGAAATAAGGACACTCTTTATAGAGGCGAAGCGGAAATTCAATGAATTGCCGCTTCTGCTTATTCGTTTTTACTTCGACTACATCGACCATGATCAGTCTCTTCTCACCGAATGGAACGCTATGCCGAGACCGTCGGGACCGCAGTGAGCGCCCGCCGTCGGGTTGGTGGTGACCTTTATGATGTTGAGATCCGCGCCGAATCTTTCGCGAAGCTTCTGCTCGACCTCCGCCGCAAGCTCGGGCGCGCCGGTGTTCGGTATGAGTATGCGGTGACCTTTTATGTCGTCGCCTTTTTCTTCTATGTATCTGAAGAGCGTTTCGACGGCGTTCTTTCTGCCGCGGGCTTTGCCTACGGCGACCATTTTGCCGTCGGCGTTCATCGTGATTATCGGGCGAACGCCCACGAGAGTGCCCATTGCGGCGGCAAGACCGCTGACTCTGCCGCTTCTGTGGAAGAATTTGAGGTCTTCGGAGAAGAAATAAAGCGAGAAATTATATATTTCGGTCTTCGCCCATTCGAGTATCTCCTCGGGCGACTTGCCGGCGTTATACATATCGCCGACCTCGTAAACGATTATAAGGCTCTGCGCCGTTATGCCGTGAGTGTCGAGCTCGTAGAATTTTCTTTCGGGATATCTGGCTTTGAGCTCGGCTACCGCCTCGTCCATATTTTCAAACGTCATCGACATCGCGCGGGAGAAATGAACGTAAAGAACGTCTCTGCCCGCGGCGAATTCGGGTTCGAAATAAGATATATATTTCTCTTTGCCTATCGCGCTCGTGGTCGGCAGAGTGCCGGCGCGGAGCATATCGTAATAGGTCTTCGAGTCGAATTCTTCGTAATCCTCGTACGGAAAGACCGTTTTTCCGCCGTAGCTGTACGGCATGCTTATAAGCTTATAGCCTATCTCTTTCGCTTCTTTCAGGGTGAGGTCGGTGTCGGAATCGGTGAAAATGGTATACATTTCTTTACTCCTTATTCTATTATAATTATAAAGTCGTGAAGAGGCTGTCCGCCCTTCATCAGGATCACTTCGGAATCTTCGAACCTTTCTTCGTAAGCCGCTTTGACTTTTTCGGCTTCCTCGTCCGCCGCGTCGGCTCCGGCAAGTATCAGTATCACGTCGTAGTCGCTCGCGCCGAGCTTTTCGGCAAGCCCGATCGCCGCCGCGCATTTATCCGGCGAGTCCGAATATACGGTATCGCCCTCGAAGCCGATATAATCGCCCTCGATTATGCTGACGCCGTTCATCTCAGTGGTGCGCGCGGCTTTTGAGACCATACCGGTCAGAACGCCGTCCGCGTAGCTTTCGGCGTCCGAAACGATCCGGTCTATATCGTCCCCGGTCACGTCGAGCATCGAGAGGGAGGCGTAGCCTTCGCCTATCGTGCGCGTCTTTATGACCTTGAGCTCCGCTTTGTCGTATAACGCCGCCGCCTGATTCGCCGCCATTATTATGTTTCCGTTGTTCGGGTAAACGAGTATGTAATCGGCGTCTATTTTCTCCGCCGCGGCGATTATATCGCCCGACGACGGGTTCATGCTCTGACCGCCGTCGATTATTTCGTCGACGCCGAGAGAGGAAAACGTCTCTTTTATGCCGTCTCCGGACGCGACCGCTATTATGCCGACGCGTTTGTGGACTTTCTTTCTCTTGAACTCGGTCTTG
>CACYEW010000022.1 GCA_902773455.1 uncultured Ruminococcus sp. | reverse complement strand
TAAAGATATGGTATTCAAAGAAGGCGACGACGTGACCTGCCTCGGCCTCGTGCTCGGCTCGATAAGCAAAGAAAAATAAAGCGTAACATAAAACAGGCTGATGACTCGCTCATCAGCCTGTTTTGCCTTTGAAATTCAAGCTGCCGTAAATTCAGTTTTGATCTTTCAAAATGATCGTATCTGACCGTTCGTCCGGTCCGTAGAAGAACGATCCGCCGATCTGCTTCGCGTTCTCCGGCAAAGTGTATTCGTCTATTATTATTGAGAAATGATCCGTTGGTCTGTCGAATACCGCCGTTCCGTCTTTATCAAGCGCTACGGAAAACCGGTATGTACTGTCATATCCTACACCTCCGCCCGAATCACGAGAAGATTCTTTCGCGTCGTATACTCTGGCCATAATTTTCGAATAATCAAAATCTTCATCCGCTCCCTGTAAAATTACTTTTATGGAAAAATCGCCGTTTTCAAACTCTTTCATAACGTGGTCGTCGGGACCGTAAGAAGGCTGATATTTTGTATTTGCTCTTTCGATCTCACGTATCCGATCGCTGTTTTTTTTCGAAATATCGTAAAACCGTTTCTCATCCGGAATCCCGTTCGCTTTGAATTCTTCAAGTTCGTCAAGCGTGAGTTCCGCGTCATATAAACGCACGATATCTTCGATCATTTCACATTGCTTCGTCAAATAGTAGTCGGCGTAATCGAACGTATATATATCGGTCTCACCTATAGTACGAACGTCTGCCTCGTTCCAAAACGTGTTTTTCGGCGTATCAGCGTTGTTCAGAATAAAAAACGCTTCGGGATCATTCAGAATGTCGAAGTCTTCTGAAGCCTTATAGTAACTCGATCTTATGTCGCTTGAAAACGTAACGGCGCACACTTTTACGGTGCCGGACTCCGGAGCGTTGCTGATAGCTCTTATTATTTCTATATCAAATATAGTTATATACCAAGTAAAATGCGGTGTTTCGGTTTTGTAAGTCTCTATATTCTTTGCTTTGCCGTATATGAGTGAAAAATACTCGCCGTTCAGATACCGATCTATAAAATTCCATACCGGCGGCTGATATCCTTCAGATGCGACGACTTTCTTTATCGCATCAGCCTGATTATCTGCCGAACAGACTCCAAAACGCTTTGATATATCCGATTCTCTGATTGATACGCTGTTTCTTATAGTTATGCCGGAGAGCACTGCCGATACGCCGAAGACGAGTATCAGGCACGCGGCGGCGACCGCCCTAAGATAAATTAAACTGTTCCTTTTGTAATTAACGGCTTTTTCCGTCAGATCTTTATCGATGTACTCCAGTCCGTACAGAATATCGTATGCGTTCAAATGAAATACCCCTCTCTTTTTAAGCGGTCTTTCAGTTTTTCTCTCATTCTGAAAAGTATCGCTTTTATTTTGTTTTCGTTCATTCTGAGGCTTTTTGATATTTCGGTCACGCTTTCCGCATCATAATAGCGGCGTACGAATACCGACCGGTCAAGTTCTCTCTGCTCAACCAAAAACGCGTTTATGATCCCTCCGAGTTCTTTATACTCGAGCGCGGTCTGCGCGTCTTCTCCGTCGGATATGACCTCCGACAGTTCCGCGGTTATTTCAGTAAGAACGGCGCTTCTCTTCTCCGCGCCGCGCTTTCTGCACAGATCGAGCGCGATATGGCGCAGTATGCGAAAAAGATATGCCCGAAAATATCCTCGCGGATCGTCCGGCGGTATACGGGTCCATACCTGCAGATACGTATCGTTTACGCACTCTTCCGCGTCGGTTTCGCTTTCGGTTATCTTCTTTGCCGCCTGCAGCAGAAACTTACCGTATACAGACGACGTTTCCGATATCGCCCGTTCGTCGCGCGATAAAAACAGTTCGATTATCTTATCGTCATCCATTTATTTCACCTCTCGGTTTTTTGCCTCTCACCCTATAAAGCGTAAAAAAAACGCCGCGGTTGCATTTTTGATGTAAATATCACGAATCCGGGCGTGTTTTATAAGACCAAGCAGATTTAAGCAGTATTGATCGTTCGTTTCCTTGTTCTCCGCCTATCTCCGCGCGGCCCCCTCGATTACAGATCGAGGATCAGGGGGGAGGAAGAGGGTTTGGGAGATTGGAGGGCGGTGTCTCCCAAGGGTGCCGAAGGCACACCGATTGTCGCGTAAGCGTCCCTTATTCACTCGCCCCGAAAGGGGCGAACATCATTTGCACAGCAAACATCATGTCCGAAGGACGCATCATTTGACGCAAAGCGTCAAACATCATTCCTCTTCTCTTTTCCGAGGGGAAGACAACGCTTACCGGCCGTCTGAATACTTATTTACCGTCGCCTCGTCGGCGTCGATCCTGATCACGCAGTTACGGCCTTTGATAACTGTATAGTAAATATCGATTCGCCCGGATTCTTTTATGATCCTCAGGTCGTTCTCCGAAAACGTTTCGGCGAATTCATATTCCTTTTCTCCGTCGGTAAAGACCGCGGCGAACCATTCTCCGGAGTCGTCTTCGGGCGCGTATGAAGAGATCTTTTCATTGCCCGAAAGACTTATCACGTGCTGTTCTCCGGACGTCAGCTTCATATCGTAAATAAAACCCTCCGCATTCGTTATCAGCATCGAAACGCATACGACGACCACCGGCAAAACCGATATTATGCTCAGGACCGATCCGAAATTCACGCCGTTATATCTCAACGCCCTTATCTTTTTTACGGCCGCGTAAACGCTGAACGCCATGCCCGCAATCGAAAGAACGATAAAAACAACGGATACCGCCCATGAAAGGCCGTTCGGCCGCATATCGAAAAACGTGACCATTATTCGACCCTCTCTGAAAGGCGAACGGTGTCGGAAAGTTCTTCGACGTTATAGATATGCACGTGCTCGTATACTTCGGGGTGGCTGTTCGGGGCGTGGAAGGTCATTTTAAGTCTGCCGTCGGAGCCGTAAAACATCATCGCGTGGCCGCCCTCGTATTCGTATTCCGGCTTCAAGCCTTTACAGTATACGGGCGTATCCTGCTGGATCCATTTCCCGTCGAGTCTGCCGTTGTCGGAATACGCGGCGCCTACCGCGTAGCTTACGCCTTCGCCGTCTTTTTTGAAATTCGACCAGATCATCATGAGAGTTCCGTCTTCCGTTCTGCCCGTGAACGGGCCGTCCGTCACGCCCGCGCCGCACCAGGCTCCGTCCGTCGCGAGGAAAAGCCGTATCGGCTCGGAGACAAGGCGCGTAAGATCGTCGGACAGTCTCGCCGCCGCCATCGCTCCGACGTGATCGGGCATACAGGTCCACTCGTGAACGAAGACCATCCACGGCAGACCGTCTTCATCTATGTAAAGCGTGCCGTCGATGCAGTCCCATTCGCGCGGCGAAACGCAGCCGTCTGCGATATCTTCAAACGGGCCGAGAGGGTTGTCGGCGCGGTAAACGGAGATGCATCTGTGATCTGTCAGACTGCTCCAAACCGACGTGAAAATATGGAATTTGCCTTTGTAATAATGACATTCCGGCGCCCAGAAAAGGTCTTTTTTGCCGTGAAATCCTTCGGGCGGCGTGAAGACGTTCACGGGTTCGCTCCAATTCAACAGATCGGGGCTTACAAGGCATTCGATCCCCCTCTCGTGAACGCTTCTGTAAAGGTAATAATAATTTCCGGCTCGGAGTATAAACGGATCGCGGCAGAATATCCTGTCTTTTAATTTGTTCGGGAATTCCGTTATTCCGTGAGCGTATCCCGGCACGTTCATATTCGAAATCTTCATATTTACCTCTGTATGTTTACTATCCTTCTGTATCTCTGCAGCTCGTACTCTCCGTCGTGCCCTTCGCCGGGGAAGACTTCCGACATATCCTCCGGCTTCATAACGCGGCACACGCCGGCGCGAAGCGCGAGCTCTTTTATTTTATCCGTACATCCTATGAGACACGCGGTCTGCAGATACCCTTTTTTGCCGCGCAAAAGTCCGAAAAGCTCCTCTTCCGGCAGAGCCGACACGCCGATATTGCCGTAAAAACCCGATACGGCAAGCTCGGGTTTTTCGTACAGCGTAACGCTAGAGCCTCTGCCGTAATAAGTTTTGTCCGCCGGCTCCGCTCCGTTTATCGCGTTTTCGATATTTGCGGTAAGCTTTCTCAGCGTAAGCTCCGCTTCGGCTCCGATATCGTTTGCGCTATCCTCTTTCGCTTTTTCGAGCAGGCGCAGGAAATATCCGCAGAAGCTTTCCGCAATCTTACGGTCCGACGTGTTTACGAATATCCTCTGACAGCTCGAGCAGAAAAGCTGACCGGTCGCTGTTATATGCTTTGCGAGACCGTAAAGCTCTTCTTCATAAGAGGCGTAATCTTCGCAAACGTACGCAAACCCCGTTTTATGCCCCCACACGACTATATCGGTACACGGCGGCGCAAAGCGGCGTACCGCGGCTACGGCTTCGTCTCCGCCCCAGACTATTATCTTATCCGCCGCTTCAGCCATTCTCACCATTGCGGCGAGATCCGACGACGGCGTGTCGAACACGTAAATAAAGTCGGCAAGCTCCGGCATCACGCCGATCAGCTCGGAGAGTATCCTGACCGTTATGCCGTTATCCTGCGAGGGAAGCTTCAGCACGTTTACGTTGCCGCACAAAAGCCCTTCGAGCACGCTGTAAGCGGGCAGAACGTCGATATTGCCGGCGGCGATGTGGAAAAGGACGCCGACCGGATATATCTCAGTATCGATACCGGGCAGATCGGGGATTTCAGGCGCGCCGGATCTGACCGCACACCGGACGTTTTCTTCGCTTAAAAGGTCCGCGGCTTTTTGTACGTACTTCTCCGCCCCGTCAACGGCGGATATGATATCGGAGTATTCTCCGTTTTTCAGTTTTTCTGCGACCGTTATTACCGCGTCGACGAGTTTGTTTACGTCGAGCGTTTTGTTTGCAAGCGTATCGTTCGTATCGGCTTCAAGGGCGCCGAGTATTTCGTTTTGATGTGACGGATCGTATATCCTGCCGTGCGCAAGTATCATAGCTTTACCTCTTTCAAAAGCTCCGCCGCGCCGGCGGCGCAGGTCTTTACGTCTTTGAGTCCCACCCTGCCGACTATCTCGAGATACGGCTGATCAAGACCGCAGCCGCATTCGCCGCCCGGATGCAGTATGCCGAGATCGTCCGTCATCACGGCGGTGATCGGCGTCGCCTTTATCATCGGCGTTATCAGTTCCACAAGACCGACCCTGCCGTACGGCAGAGGCTCCAGCGTATTGACGTCGCGTATTATCACCCGACTGTACGAAGGCACGTGAAAGTGATGATTTTCGCAGTCGCAGTATATCACCGGATGCTCGACCGCGCCGAAAAACTCGATTATATCTTTATCGTCTACTCCGAGCACGCGCCGCGCCGCCGAGTAAAACTCCTCTTTGTCGACCTGCTCCTTATAGTATTGCTTCCACCCTCCGGCGAGCATTATTTTCGAGCCCTCGGGCAGCTTTACGCTTATTTTCCTGTCTTCAAGCAATTTTATCGCGAAATACGTGTAAGACGGAAAACCCATGAATCTGACCGGATGCTTTTTCTTTGAATATTCGACGATCTTATCGCAAATCTTCTGCAGATCGGCGGTATATTTGCCGTCGACTCTCGTAAGCGCATAGGTCCTGTGCAAAGCCGGAGCGAAGAGCGTGGCGCCGAACGCCGTCTTCGACACGCCGGTCCTGTTTTTTCGGTCCGGTTTATAGCCGAACACTATGTAATTCGTAAGGCGCGGCGAAAACAGCCGCTTGTACGCAAACGTATGGAGCGACATTTTGAGCGCGCGGAAAAGGCCCGGTATATCGAAAGCGATCTCGCCCGCGCCGCCGGACGTACCCGACGTAGTCACCTTCACGGTAAAGCGCTTTTGAGTAAATAAACGGTTCCGTTTGAAGACCGCCGTAGGTATGAACGGCAGTTTGCAAAGGTCTTCCTCGCTTTTCAGCATATCGGGCGTGAATCCGCTTTGATCTGCTGTTATTTTATATTTTTTATTCTTTTTGATATGGTAAGCGGTCAGCTCTGCCGCGGCTTTGACGAAATCGCCGCCGTCTTTGCCGTAAGGCTTTTTATTGAACAGTCGTCCGACGTACCGCATCACGCACCGCCCTTCGGATCGTTCTGCGGATCGGGTACGCCGCCGCCCGTTTTCTTTCTTTTTTTGACGCATTCGGTCAAAAGATATTCGATCTGACCGTTCACCGATCTGAAATCGTCCTCCGCCCAGGCGCAAAGCTCTGCGTAGAGCTTTGCCGACAGGCGCAGAGGTATCTGTTTTTTATCTTTGTCGTTCATCAGTACAAGGTGCCGGAATTGACCACGGGCTGAGCGTCGTGGTTGCCGCAGAGCACGACGAGCAGATTGGACACCATCGCCGCTTTGCGTTCGTCGTCGAGCACTACGGTGTTTTTCTCGTTGAGTCTCTCAAGCGCCATCTCGACCATACCGACGGCTCCGTCGACGATCATCTTTCTCGCGTCGACTATCGCGGACGCCTGCTGGCGCTGAAGCATAACGGCGGCGATCTCTGTCGCGTAGGCAAGATACGTTATACGCGCTTCGACGATCTCAAGTCCCGCCTCGGCGACTCTCTTCTGTATTTCTTCTTTGATGCGCAGAGCGACCGTATCGGACGAACCGCGCAGAGACCCGTCGTCGGCGATGCCGTCGCCGGTCGTATCGACGTTCGGCGCGACGTCGTACGGGTAAAGTCTTACGATATCGCGCAGCGACGCGTCGCACTGAAGCGAAAGGAATTCTTTATAGTTGTCGACGTTGAATACCGCTTTTGCCGTATCGACGATCTTCCACGTTACGGCTATGCTGATATCGACGGGGTTGCCGAGGCAGTCGTTTATCTTCTGACGGTTGTTTGATAAAGTCATTATTTTGAGCGACAGTTTTTTGCCTTCCGACGTCATCTGCATCTCGGTATTATCGCCCGTTTTGAGCATCGGTTTGTTCGTTTTGACGTCTCCGCTCTGACCGAGCCTCGTAAGCGCCGCCGGGTTCACCGCCGTGCAGAACGGATTGACCGCGTAAAAGCCTTCGCCTTTGAGCGTGCCTATGTATTTACCGAAAAGCGTGAGTACGAGCGCTTCCTGCGGGCGGAGCACCTTGAGTCCGAGGCAGGGCAGCCAGCCGACCGTCAAATAAAGAGTGCAGATTATACAGATAACGTCGTATGCGCCGAAATCGTCTGTCGTCTGCGAGCCGAAAAATATCATCACCGCCGTCGCGGCGATATAAAGAAGTATCGTCAGCAAAAGCACCGCCATACCGTTTTTCTTTGTTTTCAAGATCTTTTCTTCCATTTTATTTTCCTCCTCCGGAATATTGATATCATTTTGATATCAATTTCATATTACCATACAATTTCATACCTTTCAAGACGTTTTTGTAAATAATAAAAAAACTCTTGCAAATCCTTTTGCGTTATGATAGAATAAGCGTGAGGTGATATGATGAAGACGGGCATAGACCGCATAAACGAATATGAGGTAAACAGGCTTTTTGAAAACAGGCGCATAGCGCTGATATCCGCCGCTTCGGGCGTATCTTCCTTATACAGATATACGGTGGATATTTTCAATGAAAAATATAAAGTCGTATCCGTTCTCTCTCCCGAGCACGGTCCGCGCGGTGTGCTCGGTCCCGGCGAAAAGGTTCATAACGGGACGGATAAATTCACGAAATTGAAGACCTACAGTCTCTTTGAAGATTTTTACGCGTCGGACGACGAAAAAGAAAAAGACGGCGCGTATATGCCTTCTTCATCGGCTCTGGCTGACGTCGACGTCGTCGTTTTCGATATGCAGGACGTCGGATCGCGATATTTTACGTACGCGTCGACCTTGTTTTATGCGATGAAAGCGTGCGGAAGACGCGGTCTGCCGCTGATACTGCTCGACCGCCCGAATCCGATCGGCGGCAAAGTCGAGGGCTGCTGTTCGGAGCCGGATTGCCTGTCTTTCATCGGACTTACTCCCGTGCCGATACGCCACGGTATGACGCTCGGCGAGCTTGCGCGGTATTATAACGGCGTATTTTCTCTCGGCTGCGATCTTACCGTAGTCGGGCTTACCGGATGGAAGCGGGATACGTACTTTGACGAGACGGGTCTTCCCTTCGTACGCCCGAGTCCGAACCTGCCGACTTTCGAGTCCGTATGTTTTTATAACGGCACATGTATGCTCGCGGGCACGAACGTTACCGAGGGGCGCGGCACGACGCAGCCGTTTTCGCTTATCGGCGCGCCGTATATCGATCCGATAAAGCTTGCGGACAAACTCAATTCCGAAAGGTCGCTTTACGGCGTGAAATTCAGCCCCGCGTTCTTTATTCCGCATTTTTCGAAATACAAAGAAGAGACCTGTTACGGCGTGCGGCTCCACCTTACGGATAAACGTTCGCTCGAACCGGTTTATCTCGGTATAAAGCTGATTTACACGATCCGCGAAATGTACCCGGACGATTTTGAATTTCTGAAACCTTCGGCGGGCAGATATCATATAGATCTTTCCTGCGGCAACTCCGATCTGAGAACGTCTATGCAGGACGCCGACGCGCTTTACGAAAAATGGAACGCGCAGGCTGAGCGGTTCAGAGCTGAAAACGAAAAATATTATTTATACGATTGAGGTGCGATATGGATAACAGAAAATGGTTTTCGGAAGCAAAATTCGGCATGATGATCCACTGGGGTCTTTATTCTCTGCTCGGCGGAGAATGGAAGGAACAGCGGATGGGAGATTATATAGCCGAATGGGCGCAGGAATATTTTCGCATACCTCTTTGCGAATACGAACGGTTATGCAAAGCGTTCAATCCCGTTTGCTTCGACGCGGAGGAATGGGTGAAGCTTGCAAAGGACGCCGGGATGAAGTACGTCGT
>CACYEW010000021.1 GCA_902773455.1 uncultured Ruminococcus sp. | reverse complement strand
CGAACAGATCACTGCGCTTTTCAAAAAGGCTTCGGGCAACGAAAGCCTCGAGGTCGCATTCGCCGCGCTCAAAGACAAAAAAACGCCCGCCGTCATCACGGAAGACGAACAGCAGAGACGTTTCGGCGATATGATGAAAATGTATTCTCTCGGCGACCGGCCGGCGGAAAGCGTAAAGCTCACGGTCAACACCGGTTCCGCTCTTTATGAAAGACTTTGCGCGCTTGAAGAAGAGGGAAAGACGGAGCTTGCCGAAAAGGTCTGCAAACGCATATATTCTCTTGCGGTCATAGCGCACAGACAGCTTACCGCGGACGAGCTGAGAGAATTCCTCGACGAATCGTACGCGCTTCTTCTCGACGTAGATGAATAACGGCAAACTCACACTGTCAGACAGGGAAAAGATCGCGGAGATCAGGTCGCGGTACGGTCACGACAGAGCGTCTCACAGCTTTCTCTCGTTGTTTCTTTACGAAGAGAGCTTCGGATATAAAACGACCGTTTGCGAAGACGGATTTTACGTTCAAAACAAAGACGGAGCGTATCTTTTTCCCTGCGGTTCAGACGGCTTCAAGACCGATTTTCTGCTGTCTCATAAAGGCGAAAAGGTCTGTATGATGCGGGAATCGGACTGCGCGTTTGCAAAAAGCGTACTGCCCGATACCGCGTTCGAAGAGGATCCGGACGAGGACGAATACGTTTACGATCTTTCCGAGCAGATCTCGCTTCAAGGACATAAATTCCAGCGCGTGAGAGCGAAATTATCAAAATTTCTCCGTGAAAACGCCGTATCGGCTAAGGTGATAACGGAAGAAAACGTTAAAGACGCGTACGGCGTTTTATCAGCCTGGTCGCCGAAAGCCGGAGAGGGCGACGCTGCCGGCGCGAAAAAAGCGCTCGATAATTTCAACGCTCTCGGCCTGTCCGGCGTGATATCGTATCTTGACGGCAAACCCGTCGGCTACGTATGCGGGGCGGATATCGGCCGCGGCGTTCTGATGCTTTGCAGCGCGAAGCAGACAAGCGATATCCAGGGCTTGAATATCTATACGAAACTCGAGTATTACAAGACTTTGTCGGGCGTTGCGCTCGTAAATACGGAGTCGGATCACGGCTCCGCCGGCATCCGTATGCACAAAAACGATCTGCGACCGGTCTTTCTGAATAAAACGTATAAAGGTGCGCTATGAAAAACAAACTGATCGTGATCTCCGCAGACGCTCTCGTGGCGGAGGATATGGAGCTTTTCAAAACTCTGCCGAATTTCAAAAAGTATCTGTCCGGCGGCGCGTGCGTCAGAACCGTCAAGACGTGTTATCCGACGGTCACGTATCCCGCTCACGCGACCATCGCGTCAGGGCTTTATCCGGACAGACACGGTATCACGGGAAACGATATATTTTCGACCGAGATACATAAAGAACGGCCGTGGTGCTGGTTTCACGACGCTGTGAAAGGCGAGGATATTTTTACCTGCGCCAAGCGGGCGGGACTTTCCACCGCCGCGGTATTCTGGCCCTGCACCGGCAATCACCCCGATATAGATTATCTGATAGACGAATACTGGTCACAGGGCGAGGGAGATACGAGAAGGGCGGCTTTCCGCCGCTCCGGTTCTTCCGAAGAGGTCATGAAGATCGTCGATAAGTACGTCGACGGTTTCAGAGAACGTTATCATCCCGGCGCCGACGTGTTCGTGATCAGATGCGCCGCGGATATCATCAGGGAATTCAAGCCCGATCTCATCATGATCCACCCGGCGAATATCGACGGCTACCGCCACGGCAACGGTCTTTTCAATGAAAAGGTAAACGAAGGCGTACGCGAAACGGACGAGTGGCTCGGCATCATCTGCCGCGCCGCCGAAGAAGCCGGAACGCTTGATCATACGAGTATAGTTCTTCTGTCCGATCACGGTCAGCTCGGAATAAAACGCGCGATAAATCTCAACGTTCTGCTCGCGGACGCAGGGTTCATAACCGTCGAAAACGGTATAATGACGGCCTGCAAAGCGTTTTGCCGCTCGTGCGGCATGATGGCGCAGTGCTACGTTTTCGACAGATCCTGCAAAGACGAAGTGCGCGCGTATCTCGATCACCTCTGCGAAGAGGGTATCTACGGCATATCGGAGGTCATGACTGAAGAGGAGTGCAGAGCAAAGCACAGACTCGGCGGCGATTTCGATTTCGCGCTCGAGACCGACGGCTACACAACGTTCGGTGAAGCCGTTACAAGGCCGCTCGTCGCCAATCTCTCAACCTCGGATTACCGCCTCGGCAGAGCGACTCACGGCTATCTGCCCGACAAAGGACCTCAGCCGGTCTTCTACGCAAAAGGTCCCGCTTTCAGAAACGGGGCGGAGCTGCAGAGATGCAATACCGTTGACGAAGCTCCCACGCTTGCAAAAGCGCTTGGCTTCGATATGAAGGATACGGACGGAAGAGTGCTGAACGAACTGCTTGTG
>CACYEW010000020.1 GCA_902773455.1 uncultured Ruminococcus sp. | reverse complement strand
GCGAGGCTCTTCTCGCGGGCTTCCCGCCGGAGCTTATCAAGGCTCACCAGATACCCGAGGGCGACGCCGTCGCTGGACTTCTCGGCGAAGCCGATACGAGGCTGTCCCCTGTCGATATAGTTCTCGCCTGCGGCACCGGCTACGGCGGCACGAGATACGGCGTATGGTATAAATCGAGCGACTCGTTCTTTGCTCTCGCCGCAAACGCCGGTCAGCACAACATCACGCTCGGCGAATACAGCGCGATGTCGATGAACGCCGAGGAGGCGTATAAGCAGCTCAAATACATGTACGACAACGGCATCGTGTTCACCCACGTAATGTCCTGGGCGGGCAACGCCGAAGGCGGCGACGTAATGGATAAAAACGAACAGTACGCCATAGATAAGCTTCAGGAAAACGAATATCCGAGAAGCGCGTCTTCCGGCGGTACCGGCGATATCCGCGCTTACGTAAACGGCGATACAGCGTACAACATAATCGAGATCGGCTCGAAAGCCGAGAGCGCCGGTCTGCTCAAGAGCGTCAAAGCCGACGGCACATTCGACGGCACGGTATATCTGCAGCCGTTCCACGCCGCCGTGGAGGTATCCGAAATAGCCGGTAAGATCGCGGCAAACGGCACAGGCAAGCTCGTTTACGAGATCAGACGCGGAGAAATAAACAACCTCAACTATAACGACGAGGTCGAAATAAGACTCAACGCGAAGCCCGTGCGCGAAAGAGGCGTCATAACGGTCAAAGTATATCAGGGCGAATACGAAACGCCGTGCGTGCAGTACTCGTTCAGAGTGACCGGAGAAGAGACCGAATACAGATACGTGCTGAAAGATCAGACGTACCTTGAAAACTGCAGGATAGAAATAGAATACGAAAGAGTAAACGTATCCGACGGCACCGTTACGCTGATGTACGAGTGCGCGGCGAGAAAATATTACGGCGAGCTCGATCCCCGTCCGCATAAGGGCGGCGTGAGCTTCGACCTGATGTACTGATACGCGCTCCGGGAAAGGAACACCGAAATGAAAAGAATAATATCCGTTATCGCTCTTCTTATCGTTACGGCGACGATTTTTGCGGTCGCGGCGATACCCGTATCGTCAGCCGACGGACTCGTATATAAGCTGTTCGACCCGGCGCTCGATTCGCAGAAGCACCCCGTACAGGTGGGCGAAAACACTGTATACGGATTGCGCTCCTACGTAAACGGCGAATTCGGCTCGATATCGTTCTGCCTGCCGACGTGGAACCGCACTGACAGTCAATGCACGATAGGAATTTTCAAGTGGCAGGGCAATTACGACGATACGGTGGCCGCGGGACCCTTATATGAAAAGCGGCTTCCCCGTATGCAGGACTGCGCAAACAACCGCCTGTATTTTGCCGAGCCTCTGCCCGAAGGCGATTATTTCATGGCGATGTACGACACGGTCGGCGTCGCCGGTATATGGCGTTATCCCCCGACGAAATCGAAAGGCTTCACTTATATGGACGGGTCCGAAGAAAACTACGACCTTGAGATAACCGTGTATTTTACGGGATCTCCGTCCGAACCCGTCAAAGAGGTCAGAAGCGTAATGGAGGATATAGACGGATCGAAGACCGTTCCGCCGGAATACGTGATTCCCGACGACGATATCCTCAACGTGCGTAACGCATACCCCGACACGTGGTCGGCAATCGACGGTCTCGGCAGAACTCTGCCGATGAACGGCGAGACGGGAGACGTCAGAAAAAACAAATACGTGGCGATGTTCTACTGGTCCTGGCATAACGACAACGCCGGCGCCGAGCCGTTCAACGTAACGGAATTCATGGAGAAATACCCCGAGGCGAAAAACGATTACAAATTCAAGGAATGGCCGAAGTCCGGTACGGCGTATTTCTGGAACGAGCCGGTATACGGCTATTACAGAACGACCGACAGATGGGTCATAAGAAAACACGCCGAGCTGCTTGCAGACGCCGGCGTGGACGTGATATTCTTCGACAACACGAACGGCACCTTCATATGGAAATCGAGCTACAAGGTCATTTTCGACGTGTTCGAGCAGGCGAGAAAAGACGGAGTCAAGGCTCCGGCGATATCGTTCCTCCTGCCGTTCAGCGAGACGGCTCCGGAGGTCGTGATACAGCTCGAAATGCTTTATCTCGATATATACAGAAACGAAAAATATCAGGATCTGTGGTTTTATAAGGACGGCAAGCCGCTTATACTCGCGTCAAGCAAAAAGCTCGGCTCTTCGCCGCTGCATAAGGAGATAAAGAAATTCTTCACCTTCCGTCCCGGTCAGCCGGCGTACGACGGATCGAACGGCTCGATCAAGAAATGGGGCTGGCTGTCGATATATCCGCAGGATATCTACTATGCGACAACGTCTGACTTTAAGAATAAAAAGCCGGAGCAGATGTCAGTCGGCGTTTCGCAGAACTCCTCTCCCGACGTGCTCTGCACCGCCATGAACGGCGAGAACATTTTCGGCCGTTCTTACACGCATAAGGACGGATTCGCTCACTACGCAGAAGAAAACTCTTCGCTTTACGGCTACAACTTCGCCGAACAGTGGGAATACGCGCTGGAGGTCGATCCCGATTATATCTTCGTCACCGGATGGAACGAATGGACCGCCGGCAGACAGGAGCTCTGGGGCGGCGTTGAAAACGCTTTCGCAGACGAATTCACCGACGAATACTCGCGCGACATCGAGCCGACGAAGGGCAAGCTGAAGGACCATTATTACTATCAGCTCGTAAGCTACGTGCGCAAATTCAAAGGTACTAACCCCGTGCCCACGGCAAGCGATACGGTCAGCATAGATATAAAAGGCGATATCTCGCAGTGGGATAACGTCGGACCGTATTACGTCGCGTACACGGGCAACACGTTCGACCGTAACGCAAAAGGCTACGGCTCGCTCGTATATACGGATGAAACAGGGCGCAACGATATCAAAGGCGCGAAAATGGCGCGGGACGGCGAAAACCTCTACGTGATGATCGAGTGTGAAAACGATATCTCGCCTTACACCGATCCGGACTGGATGCTTTTGTATCTCGATACGACGAACGACGGCCTCGACGGCTGGGAATCGTTCGACTACGTGAT
>CACYEW010000019.1 GCA_902773455.1 uncultured Ruminococcus sp. | reverse complement strand
TCGACGAGCTTGACTTTGAAACCGTTTTTCTCGCCCCATCTCGTATACATACGGTAAAGCATCAAAGCCCAGTCCTGAGCTTCGGTGCCGCCGGCGCCGGGATGGAACGACAGGATAGCGTTGTTTCTGTCGTATTCTCCGGATAAAAGAACTTCGATATTGAGCCTTTCTATTGTTTCTTCTATCTTCTTAACGTCGGCTAAAAGCTCTTCCGTATTCGAATCGTCGCCTTCTTCGATCGACATTTCGACAAGATCGTAAGTGTCGTTTACGAAATTCGTAAGCTTTTCGTAAACGTCGATCTTGTCTTTTATTGTCTTCAACAGCTGCAGATGCTTCGTTGAAGCCGCCTGATCGTTCCAGAAATCAGACGCTTCCATCTGCGCGTCCATCTCCGAAGCCGTCTTTTTAAGCTCTTCGATCTTGATCGTTATACCGTATTCTCTCACCTGGTCTTTCATCGCGCCAAGCTTGAGTTTTGCTTCTTCAAGTTGTATTATCATAATATGTTCCCTTCTTGTTTTGTTTTGATTTCCGTATTATAATAATATAACTCATCGGAAATACGCTGAAGGATCCTTTCAGGCTTTTGTTTTATAGTATTCTATGCGTTTTTTGACGTCAGGTTCGGCTTTGATCGATTTTTCTGAAAACATTGCTTTGCAAAGGCACTTGCTCGCTTCGTTTTCAGCTCCGATAAGAGCGTACGTTGCGTCGACGAGATGCGCGTACAGCGGATTATCGAGCTGGCGGCATATGAATTCCTGCCTCGGCGAGTTGATATCAACGCCCGAGATCTGGAACAGATTATACCTGTCGCAATATTCCATAACGCGTTTGAGCTGTTCTTCCGTGTTTCTCGTCGGCATATAAGTCACGGCGTTGAAGCCGAGTTCCTTGAGCGTATCGAAAAGAAGCGGCAGGTAATCGTCTTCGAATTTCTGAGCTTTCTTGTCGCCGGTAACGGAGTCGCCGACGTCGCCGAGATACGCGTAAGCGGATATGCCGCCCGATCTCTTGCAGAGGTCGATATAATCGTAAACGGACGGGCATTCGTCTGTTGCGTCAATATAGAATTTTTCAACCATTTCGGCTTTGAGGGCGCCTAAAATATCGTATTCATAAAACTGAGGCGTTTCTCTGCCGTTCAGTATCTGAGCTTCGACCTTCTTTGAGATCGCTACGTGCATCTCGTTTTTGAAGAAATCCACTACCTGCTCGGGAGTCGGATACTTCTCTGTAACTTTCTTTGCAAGCGCGAACAGAACGTGTCTTTCAGTGACCGAACCGCCTTCGGACGCTTTGGAAAGCGGATATACGTCGCGGTCGAAATCGAGAGAAAGTCCGTAAGGTTCAACGAGCTTCGTTATATTCCCGCACATCTTGCGGTTTCTTTCGTTACGGGCGGCGCGGTACGGCTTCATGAATTCATCGATCATATCGATACTCTGATGAGGTATACCGTGTATCGCAACGTAAGCGACGGATTTCTGGTCGGGGTTGTTTATTTTTTTGCCGTTCAACGCGGTCTTGCTCATATCGGCGCGGACTTCCATACCGCAGGTAACGGGCATACCGATTATCTTACCGGCTTCGATGAACTCTCTGATGCCGGAAACGGAATCGTGGTCCATTATACCGGCTGTCTTAAGACCGGCCTGCCACGCCATATAAAGCGCCTTCGTCGGTGAATACGGCGAGAAGGAATACTGCGTATGGATATGGTTGTTTACATACGTCGTTTCCTTCGGGGAAGGAAGCTTACCTTCATCGGTAAGCTTCTTTATTTCCCGAAGAGCGTCAAGTCTGACTTCTACATCGTTATCGTTCAGTTTTTCAATAAGCTCATTCATCACGTCACCTCAGTTGAGCATGATCTGACCGCCGGTAACGGGTACTGCCTGTCCGGTCTCGTATTTCTGTTCCACAACGTATGTGATAGCGCGCGCGACGTCTACAGGCAGGCATCCGCGTTTGATCGGAGTTTTGCTCATATAGAACGCTCTGACGTCTTCTACGGTCTTCGCACCGGGAACCTTTCCGGCGTTGAGATACTGTACGAACAGACCTTTGACGGGGTCGCTCCACAGCGGACCGTCGAGATAGTTGCCGGGGCATACCGCGTTGACTTTGATGTTGTACTCTACGAGCTCGAGCGCGAACGACTGGGTAAGACCGATGCCGCCGAATTTCGAACCGGCGTAAGCAAAGTTCTTGTTCGATCCTTCAAGACCGGATTTGGAGTTGACGGTAACGATATCAGCCATGTATCCGGGATTGAATCTGTGCTGGATCTTCATATATCTGCTGGCATATTTTGTGCAGAGATAATAACCGGTGTAGTTGATCGCTGTGACAAGCTCGAAACGCTGCTTCGTCATTTCCTCAACGTTTCCGGCTATCGCTATACCGGCGTTGGAAACAAAGAC
>CACYEW010000018.1 GCA_902773455.1 uncultured Ruminococcus sp. | reverse complement strand
GTCACGAGAAGCATCTCGTGTTCTCCGCTCGCGATAAAGCTTACCCCGGAAAGAAGTTTATACGGTTCCGTTATATTTTCGGTTGATTCGCTGAATTTGTTCCATCTCGCGTCGCCCAATACGTAACAGTCTCCGTTATTGTCTATAAACGCGGTATTTCTGCGGCCTGCCGAGATCATGACGGCGTTATCGGCTATCTTACGGAATTCCGTCACCGTACCGCCTTCGTCCGCGGCTCCGAGCTGACCGTAACTGTTGTTGCCGATGCCCCATACCGAGCCGTCTTTGTCGAGCACGAGCAGATGATCGTAGCCGACGCTGACCGATACCGGTATGCCGTCGTATTCGACAAGCGACCACCTGTCCGGTCCGATATTTATACCCGGCACCGTCGGCGCGCCCGATACGTATATCTCGCCGCCGAGCGTCAGTATCGCCGCCATTACGTTGTTATTGTTGTTTTCCATATCGTTGCCGTGGCATATCTCGATCTGAGAGACGTTTTCGTAAACGAGCTCCGGCTTAAGAACCACCGGTTTGCCCGGGTCTGCGCCGAGCACGCCGTTATTATTGTTTCCCCAAGCGTAGAGCTTGCCGTCTTCTGAAAGATAAAACATCTGCACGCCGCCCGCAACGATGCCGGAACGTATGCGAAGATCCGCCGTTACGGCTTTTTTCTTCGTTTCAAAACCGATAACTCCCGGACGGTCTGTCGTTATTTTCGCCTGACCGCCTTCGAAGCGTTTTTTATTGCCGTCGTTATCGGTGAAAACCACTGCGATGAGTTCAAAGTTTTCTTTTGCCTCGGCTTTTACTTCAACGGTGACCGTTTCGTCGAATTTCAGGGTCGTTCCGCTGACGACGGGTTTGCCGTCAACGCTTACGTTGAGCCGTGTTTCCGGAAAATCGACCGACAGATAATTGCCGCTGATCGCGATAAGATAATTCTCCGAGACCTTGAAATAAGAGCAGAGATACCTGAGAGCATAATCGTATCTGTTTCTCACGAAGCTCCGCATCAGCGAAACGGCGTTGCTGTACCTGCCAATGCTCGCGCCCCAGCGCTGACTCTGAAGCGGCGTCACCTGCCGTCTCTGATCGACGATGTTGTCCAGCTCCGCTTCAAGCGCGGCGGGAACGTAGACCTCGTTCATCACCTGGTAGAACCGCGAAAGAAACCTGTTTTTGAAAGACTCGTTTTTCCGGAGCGCGTGCATTATCGAGCCGACCACGCAGCCTGTGGCGTCGATCCAGCCGAAATGATTGGAATTTTCGGTCGTATTGTTCGCGTCGGTATAAAACGATATGCCCATATCCATATCGAGCATCGTGAAATGCCATTTGTTGTCAAAGCCCGACGGATCGTCGCTTGCGCGGTTGCGCCATACCTTGATATTGTTGCCGGGCCAGTCGAGCGCGCTGAAATACGTGCGCGAAACGTACATATCGATGAACGAATCTATATCGAGCCTGCTCTTTACGTATTCGTAATCTTCTTCGTTTTCCATACCGTGAGACTTTATGAAACCGACAAGCTCGTTGAAATCGTCGGCGTCGTTTTCAAGTCCGGACGTTACGATGAACGGCGCGTTCTGATTCGTATGGACCTGCGAGTAATCGCTTTCGATCAGGGCGACGTTGTCTTTATCTATGCCGTAATGCGATTCGACGTAGTCGCCGCTGTAACGCTCTCTCGCGTTATATACGCCCCAGAAATCGCCGTTTATGAATACGAGCACGGGCGCGTACGCCATCGTATCGACGTTAAGCGCACGGCTCACGCGCTGCATATACGAATCGCGGATATACGAAACGCCGCAGTCGTTGCCCGAATTGCGTAAAAGCAGACGCGAAAAATCGGTTATGCTCTGACCTTTGGAATTTGTGGAGTAGCCTTCGAAAAGGTCGAAATTCAGCTTTGATTCAGTACCGTCAGTTTCGTTCTGCGAGCCCTTGAAAAATACCTTCATCGAGCGCATACCGGTACCTGAGGAGCCGTGGCCGCTTATCGAAAGCTCAACGTTCGAATAGCCGCGTCTGACTCCGTTTTTGTCGAACACCTCCATGAACGCGGCGCCGCGCGTATTCGGATCGTTCGTTACGGCGTTGAAATTGTGATAAAATCCGGGGTCGCCGAACATCTGATCGACTTCAAGCGATACCGACATCACGGAAACGCCGAAGGAAGCCATTTTGGCGTTGATAAAGTACGAATTCGTATAAACACCGGTGTATTTTTCACCGTCGTAAGCGCAGGCTTTTATAACGTGCGCGCCGAGCATCTTATCCGCCGCCGAACCTATCGGCGCGTAATTCTGCCCGATATCGTAGATCTTTCCGAACGGCGTAAGCGACGTATCTTCGAGCTTTATCGGACCGCTGTATCTTCTTCTCGTATTCGAAACGGTGGGGTCGGAGCCGTCGGTCGTATAAAGGATCCTCGAATAGCCTTCGGGAGCGGTGAGCTTCAGTTCTATCGGAGCCGGATAAAATCCAGCTGGCTCCGAGAATTTCACCTCGAAAAGCTGCGATCTGACGACGGATCCCGCCGTGCCGTTTTTAGATACCGGAACGATCTGCGACAGTTTTTCCGTCGTTGCTTTGGTGAGGTTGACTGTGTGATAACCGCTGTCCTGTCTGTCGGCGGTGCGGATCGCGATCTTGTTTTTAGAATAACCGGAAACGTAACCGGTATCGAAATGATACGCGTCGTCGGCGGCGAAATACGATATTTTGTTTTCAATATTCTCGGGCAGAGCGTTTTTTCCGTACTCCGCTCCGTACGGACCGAGTATCAGTTTTACGCTCTTATTGTCAAGCGAAACGCTCCATTCGGCGTCGTATTGCGTGATTTTTATGATCTCCGACGCGTCGTCATAACCGGGAGCGGACGCTCCCTTTACGAGAAAGCATTCGCCGGATCCGAGCGTGACGTCCGGCAGAGCGAACGAAATATAATCCGAATCTTTCGTACCGTAATACAGAGAGAGTCCGAAAAGGCAGAGCGGCAGATCGCCCGTGTTTTTCAGTTCGATAAAGCTGTTTTTACACGCCGCGGTCTTGTTTCTGCCGTTGCCGTATACCTTGCTTATGACGAGATCTGCGTATTTATACAGTTCCCCGTCCTGTATTTTCACCGGTTCAGCCGGCGGCTCTTCCGTCACGGCGCTTTCATTTCCGGGAGCGGTTTTTGCCGGTGCGGAGGTCGTGACGTTATCGCCCGGCTTTGTATCGCATCCGTATATGAAAAGCAAAGCGGAAAGTATAAGCGCAATAAAAGAAAGCGCCCTTTTCCCGTATATATTTCCCGTATTCTTTTTTCTCATTTTCCATGACCTCGTCGGATGATCTTAAGTTTTATAATAACATACAGTAAAGGAAAATAGCGCCTTTCAAATGTAAATATATTGTAAAACAAAAACCGGAGTTTCCATCCTCCGGTTTTATTGTATTTAACCCTTCTTTTTCTTTTTCAGCGCGATCACCGCGACGGCGGCGACGGCTGCGGCGGCGAATGCCGATACGATCACGACGATCAGAACGGTATTTGATCTTTCGCCCGGTTCTTTTACCGGCTCCGGCTCCGTTTCCGTTGACGCTTTCGTTTGTTCATTCGTTACGGCGGGTTCGGTATTCTCCGTAACCGGCTCGGTCTGCTCTTCTTCGTGTTCTTTGACGGTAACGAGGAGCGCCGATATATATCCGCCGTTTTCGGATCTTGCGTATATCACGCTCTGACCCGTTTTCTCTGCTTTTACCGTTGTACCGTCAAGAACGACCGATTCGCCCGAGACGGATAATCCGTATTTCAGATTTCCCGTAACGGTAATTCCGACGTCTGTCTGCTGTCCCGGCTCGAGCGTGATCAGATGCTGTGCAAAATCAAGTCCGCCTTCCGCATCGGGATATACGACGTGCTTTTTGTAAAGCGCCGATATCTCGTCTTCGGACGGGGCGTGATCGATGAACTCGCATTCTGCGATACTGCCCGGGAAATCGAAGCCGCCTTCAACGAGCCTGCCGATATAATACGCGTCGGCGCCTTCCGCCGCGTTCCAGCTGACCGGGACCTCGCTCGTCAGCGATCCGTCTATATACGTCCGTATCTTGTCTTCCGTATGTACGACCGTAAGCATATGCCACGAACCGACGTAAGGCTTGATATCCGTTTTCAGCGAAAGCGAACCCACACCCGACGGCGAATAGATACAGAGCGTATCTGATTCCGTGTATATTTCAAAATGTTTGTCGGAGGATTTTTTGCTCTTTGCAACGAATATCGCAAACTGTTCGCCCGAGCTTTCTTTGTAAAACCACAGATTCACAGCCGAATCTCCGGGCATGCTGAAATCGGTCTTCGCGCTTTTTCCGACGTCGTTTCCGGTCACGTCAACGGTGACCTCCGCCGTTTTTTCCGCAGCGAGCTCCGACTCTTTGAGCGCTCTTTCATAGAACCGCACGAAATCTATACTGCCGGCGTATGCAAGACTGCCGTCGTTCAGAACGCCGAATGAGACGGTGTCGGTCCTTTTTGCTATGTTGCCGCGGAATGATACGGAGGATACCTCCCGACCGTCGTCGTAAACGGTGAGCTTGCCGTTTTCGCGCACGAACGCGAGAGTACGCCAGCCGGTCTTGCCGTTGATATTGTATCTGAGATCGATATCTCCGATATCGGGAGCGTATACGTAAAGATTTCCCGAACGGGCGTAGAATTCAAAGTGACCGGATTCTTTCGGTCCTTTCGCCATGAGCACGTTGTAGCTTTCGCCCGCTTTGCCGTTGATCCTCATTACCACCGAACTGTTTTCCGGGAAGGCGAATTCGGAGCCTTCGATCTTCGCGCCCCAGCCGGAGGCTGAAGAAAGAGCTTTCCCGCCCGAGCCGTTGTCGGTATATCTCGGATCGCTGTTGACGCCGGTCACGGGTATAACGTATTTGCCCGACGTATATACGACGCCTTGGGGATCAGGTTCGAAATCGACGCAGAGATACAGATCCCTTTCGACCTCAAGCTGCTGATAACCGGTGTTGTTTGCGCTCTTTTTCGTATCGGTAAGCCCGATCACGCCGAGCGTGTATTTAAGCGGCTGATCGGCGCCGCTTACCGTAAGCACGACGCTTCTTCCGTCTTCCGACGGATCCGCCGACACGATCGCGGCGCCGTGATTGAGGATATAACGCGCCGTATCGGACAGTTTATTCTTATCCATAACCGTGTTGAACGTGACGGTAATGAATTTGTCTTCGGTCATATTCGCGCTGAGCGCCGTCGGAGTCGATACGTCGGGCTCCGTTCTGAACCTGACCTCAGCCGAATTTGCCGAGCGGTTCGAATTGTTGTCGGCGGCGGTCACTGTCAGTGTATACCCGGTAAGATCGGAAAGTCCGCTTATTACGGTCTTTGTGATTTTTCCGTGTACGATACGGGTCAAAGTATTTCCGTCTTCGTCGGTCAAGGCGACGTAATACGCGAGCAGACCGCCGTCGTCCTGCGAAGGAGACCAGCTGATTTTCACCGAATCGCATTTTATATCGCTTACCTTCACGTTCTGAGGTGCGGTCGGAGCGGTCTTATCGTTTTCAGCGGCGATATTGAAGCCGCCGATACCGGTGAAAAGCGACGCGTCGTTCACTTCTATATCGACGCTCTGCCCCGGAGTGAGTATGAAATATCCGTCGGAGCACACGAATTTCACTTCGTCGCTGCTGTCAAGATGCACGCCTATCGCCGGCACGCTGCCGGAATTCGTTATTTTCACCGTGTTTCCGCTGACGGTATAATCAAGATGCGTGCGCGGCATATAGAACAGGGATCCCTGCTCTCTTTCATAGTTGAAATACATATACGTACGGTTGTAAAATTCTCCGTCGACGGTCAGATCAGCCGTTACGGTCATCGGCGTATGAGCCGTCTGCTCCGCCGTAAGATCAAAGACGCCGACTTTGTTTACCGACGAGCTTACTCTGCCGTCGAACGTTTCGGTCTTGATGACGTTAAGATTTTCGTCGTACGCCGTTATGATGACGCCCGTTTTTCCGTCTTTGAGGCTCACGGTATCGTCGAGGATATATACGGGCAGAGAAAGCGGTCCCGATACGCCGTCTTCGCCGATCGTATTGTATCTGTCAGCCTGAAACGCCGCCATTACCGTACGGTAAGCGTCCTGCATAAGATAATGCGCTATCTTGGGCGCTCCGTACCAGTCGACTATCGACCAGGACGCTCCGGGATAACAGTCGTTGAGCTTATATATAACGTTTGCGGTGTTCGACGGAGCTTTTATACGCGAGTTTATCGCGAGCGGATAATCCGCCTGCGCCTGCGAAAGCTGCGAGCCGAGTATCATTTCATCGAGATCCGCGACGTCTGTAAACAGCGACGCGTAATGCATATGCGCGGCTATATCGTAGCCGTAGGGAGTCTGAGTCCATCCGGTATAGCCGTTGAACGTCGCCGTGTGATAAGCGATCGAATTGTTTTTACCGATCGGCCATTCGGATATCTCTTTCTCCGTTGCGAATTTCCTGATCGACTGCAGATTCATCATCGAGCCGAGACCGTATTCGCTCATATTCAGTTCTTTGGTATACGTATAGGATTTTAAGTAGTATTCGGGTGACGCTCCCGACCACCAGATATGATCGTGCCTGATATTCGGCGCTCCGGTACCGCCGTCCTGCCTCCAGAATTCACGCGTGCCGTCGGTCTCATAGGTCAGCTTGCCCATATTGTTCAAGACCTTATCGTTGTACGGCGCCTCGCCCTCGTTGCCGCCGCCCCAGATCACGAGCGACGGGCGGTTGCGCAGGCGTTTGCAGCCGAGTATTACCGTCTCGTAAAGAACGTCCGCGGGCTGAGTTTTCGTGCTGTCCCAGCAGCAGGGCCATTCCTGATATACGCAGATCCCGTATTCGTCGCAAAGATCGTAGAATTCGTCTGTCTCGACAAGTCCTCCGCCCCACGAACGCACGTAGTTGACGCCCTCGTCTTTCGCACGGGAGAGGATCCTGTCGTAATCTTCCCGTGTAAAGCGCATCATGGCGTCTATCGTGCACCATCCGGCGCCTTTCATATATACTTTTACGCCGTTTATGACGAACTGACGGTTGTACGCGCCGCCTCTTTCACCGGACGGGAAAGGAGCGTACGAAAGCTCCCTGATGCCGAATTCGGAAGACGAATACGATACGCCGCCGTTCTTTTCTTCAAACGTTACGTTAAGATCGTAAAGATACTGTTCCCCGTAGCCGTTCGGCCACCAGAGATGCGGGTCCGGGATATTTCCGCGATAGCGGAGCACGGTCTCCCCGTTTCCGCTTACCTTTTCTTCAAATACCGCGGCTTTACCGTCGAAATTCTTCGGAGATACCTGAACCTTGAGTTGACCTTCAAAGGCTTTGCCGTCTTTCGGTGCGAGCGTAATCGCGAGATCCACCGTTCCGTTTTTATAATCGCACGTGGTTATGAACGGGTGATCGAGCGTCACGTCCGGTTCGTCGGTAACGGATACGGACTGCCAGATGCCGAGCGGAAAGAGCTTTGCGTAATGCCATCCGTAGCTGCAGTTGAATACGACCGTCTGCGTGTAATCCTTCGCCGGTTTCAGATGTACCACGAGAACGTTTTCACCTTTTTTCACCGTGTCGGTTATATCTATGTACGGACCGCCGAACATGCCCTCGTGGGTCCCGATTTTGACTCCGTTCAGATAGAAATCGGCGACGTTGCATACGCCTTCAAAGTTGAGCGTCACGTTCTTTCCCGATCCGTTATAAGCAAACGTCTTTTTATAGTACCAGTTCTTTTTGCTCTGATCGTTTGCTTTTTTCATATTGTCCGACAAATACGGATCTTCGATCACGCCGGCCTCAAAAAGAGCGGTGTAAATACTGCCCGGAACGTTTGCGCTGATCGCGCCGTCCCAGCCCTCGCCTTTGCAAAGATCCTCGATCTTGCCCTTGCCGATCATGCTCCACGCTCCGTCAAGGTCGATTTTGACGCCGTTATCCGAAAAGATTTCGGAGCTTTCGGAAAACGTGACCTCTTTCGGCGTAAGCGACATAACGGACTCTTTGTTTTTGTAGTAATTTCTCTGTTCTATCTGCGCCTGACTGTTCGAAGCCGCCGCGCAGATGATAAAAAACACCGCGGCAAAAACAAGCGTCATACATAACGCCGCCGCGGATCTTACGTTACGGGTACCTTTTTTCATTTCCGGATCCTCCGATATGATATCTTTACTTACAATATATCATTTTGATCCGGATAAGTCAATACCGTTTGGTAATTTATATATAAATTATGGTTTTCCCGTCAGAACGGTATCCGGCTGCGACGAGCCGGAATAATAATGCGCAAACTTTGTGAATTCTTCGGAATCTGACCGGACGTTCGCAGCTTTCTTCAAAAAAAGGGGTTGCGGGAAATGCCGGATATTATACTCATACCGGCGATTGCCGTTACTGCACCTCAACCTCCGGTTCGGCGGTAAATACCGGCTTGTCGATAACGATCCCCCTCCTCCCCGTATTATTCATACGGGGGGGCGCCGCGCCCCAAAGAGAGTGTAACGACTTTGGGAGGGGTTAAGGGGGTTTGGGGGTTGTAAGGGTGGGCACCCCCAAGAGTTGCAACGCCGTATATCACCGCGACCCTGTCGCCTGCGGGGGAACC
>CACYEW010000017.1 GCA_902773455.1 uncultured Ruminococcus sp. | reverse complement strand
CCTACGCCGTCGCCGAGGAGGGTGTTGGAGAGGCCCGGATCTTCAAGCAGATCCTGTTCTATAATGGAGGAAAGGTTCTTGTGGTCGGCTATGTGTTCCGCGAAGACGACGAACGCTACGGGTATGTACGCGACCGCTACGGTTGCTATGTATTCGCCCGTGACGGCACCGAAGCCTTCGAACGCTTTGATGAACGTGAATTCGGGGATCCACTGCATATTCGCGAAAGCCGAGAAATTGATGACCTGGAGAGCGGGGACGTTTGCAGCGTTGCCTATGACCGTGAATATCGCCGCAACGGCGTAGCCTGCCGCGATACCGATGATGAACGGGATCATTTTAGCCATTTTTTTGCCGTATACGGAGCAGATAACGACTACGAGGAGCGTTACGAGACCGCATATGAGGCATATATAAGGAGAAGCGTTCTGGACCTGAGCGGGTACGTCCACGATCGCGTCAGCCGTATCGTTCAGTGCTTTGTTGATGACTTCGTGCGTTACGTTGCCTTTTGTCAGATCGCTTATGGCGTTGCCGGCGAGCGAAAGTCCTATGATGGCGACCGTCGGGCCGATAACGACCGCGGGCATAAGCTTGTTGATCCACTTAACGCCTGCGAATTTGACGACTATCGCGATCACTACGTATACGAGACCTGCGAAGAGCGCGCCGAAGAGCAGTCCGAGGTAACCGACGGATACGGAAGCCGCGCCGCCGAACGCCGCGAACATCGAGCCGAGGAACGCGAACGACGAGCCTAAGAAGACCGGGCTTTTGAATTTCGTGAAGAGAAGGTAAACGAGCGTGCCGACGCCGGCGCCGAAGAGAGCCGCAGACTGCGACATTCCGTTGCCGACTATCGCCGGTACGGCTATCGTCGCCGCGAGTATGGCGAGCAGCTGCTGGAACGCAAAGATCAGCGTTTTGCCGAATGACGGCTTGTCCTGAACGTTGTAGATGAGTTTCATTTTATTTTTTCCTCCGTTTATTTTCAGCTGATTGTCAGCCGATTTGCATAAGTTGTACGCAGCATTTGCCGTCGTATTCAGGCATACACACGCGTATCGCCTCCGAATGAGACGTGGGTACGTTTTTGCCTACGTAATCCGCCCTGATCGGAAGCTCTCTGTGACCGCGGTCAACAAGCACGGCGAGCTGTATGCAGCTCGGGCGCCCCTTTGCGAATATCGCCTCTATCGCGGCTCTCGCCGTTCTGCCCGTATACATCACGTCGTCGACGATAACGACTTTCTTCCCACTGACGTCAAACGGTAGCTCTGACGGCTTTACGAGCGGATCGCGGTTCTCTTTTGAGATATCGTCGCGGTAGAATTTTATATCGAGCTCGCCGCAGGGGATATCCGATCCTTCGATCTTTTTGATATTTTCTTTTATCATTTCGGCTATCGGCATACCGCGTCTGCGTACGCCTACGAGCAGAAGATCTTCCGTTCCCTTGTTTTTTTCGACGATCTCGTGAGATATGCGCGTTACCGCGCGTCTGACCTCGGTCTCGGTCATAAGCTCAGCCTTGAAAACCGTATTCCGCATAAAAAAATCCTGCCTTTCCGGCAGGATATAAGCATAACTTTGTTATGTAATACAATCTTGCCGGTATCTCCGTACCGAAATCGGAATCACGTTCCGATATGCTTAAAGATCATTGTAAGTATTATATCACGCGTTTTGAATTTTGTAAAGGGGTTTTTGATAATTTCTTCGTTATTAACAAATATTTTTGTCAAAAAACCGCAATATCCGTCATATCGTCAAAAAGTCAGATAAGGTCGAAAAATCCCTTTCTGCAAAGGTATTCCGCGGAAAGCACAGCGCCGCCCGCCGCGCCGCGCAGAGTATTGTGCGAAAGACCCACGAATTTCCAGTCGTAAACCGTATCCTCGCGCAGTCTTCCGGCGGTTATACCCATGCCGCCGTATATATCGCGATCAAGCTTCGTCTGCGGACGGTTGTCTTCTTCGAAGTATGTGATGAATTTTCCGGGCGCGGACGGAAGCTTCAGCTTCTGGGGTTCTCCCTCGTATTCGTCCCACGCTTTGAGTATCTGTTCTTTTGTCGGGTTTTTGCGGAATTTCACGAACACCGCCGCCAAATGACCGTTAGATACGGGGACTCTTATGCACTGGGTCGTGATCACGGGAGACGAAGCCGGCACAACGACGCCGTCTTTAACCTCGCCCCATATTTTGAGCGGTTCTTTTTCGCTCTTCTCCTCCTCGCCGCCGATATACGGTATGACGTTGTCGATCATTTCGGGCCACTGAGCGAACGTCTTGCCGGCGCCGGATATAGCCTGATAAGTCGTAACCACCATCTCGTACGGCTCGTACTGCAAAAGCGGCGTTATGAGCGGAACGTAGCTCTGTATCGAGCAGTTCGGCTTGACCGCGATAAAACCGCGTTTGGTGCCGAGACGTTTTCTCTGCGTTTCGATCACGGCGGTATGCTGCGGATTTATCTCGGGTATGAGCATGGGAACGTCCGGCAGGCCTCTGCACGCGGAGTTGTTCGACACTACGCAAAGCTCGGCTTTCGCATACGCCTCTTCAAGCTCTCTGACCTCCGCTTTCGGCATATCGACCGCGCAGAAAACGACGTCGCAGGCGGCTTTGATACTGTCGATATCCGACGCCGAAATGACTTTCATGTCTTTTATATACTCCGGCATCGGGCAGTCGAGCTTCCAGCGTCCGTCGAGAGCCTCGACGTACGTTTTGCCCGCGCTTCGCGGGCTGGCGGCTATCGCCGTTACCTCAAAATACTCGTGGCCGTCAAGCAAAATGGCAAATCTCTGCCCTACCATACCGGTAGCGCCGACTATACAAGCTTTGAATTTTTTCATAATATTGATCCTTTTGAGTTGTTATTATACATTATATTCCATTCAGAACGTTTTGTCAAGAGTTTTCTGATGGGCGTTTTGTTGAAATATACAGTTTTATGCGTTTCAATATGTGCGCTTTTCACAAAAATTCTTTTTTTGCGGAAAACGTTTGAAAAAAGTCGAATTATGTGTTATAATAGTACAGAAAACAAGACAGCGGAGGTACAAGCATATGAAAATGCGCGTTATTTATTTCTCGAAGAAGAAAAAAATGTCCGATCTGGCGCTCTATCTTTCCAAGAATTCCGATGAATACAAGCCCGATACGATACCGCCGGATTATTCGCTCGATAAAGAGAAGCTTCTCGTTCTCGGTATGTCTCAGCTTTCCAAGCTGCCGGACGTCGTAAGACGTTTCTGTATGAATCTCGGTCCGGCGATAACGAAAAACGTGGCTCTGTTCACCGACAGATCGCCCGAAGAAGCCGCCGAATTCATAAAAGTCCTGCGCGAATCCGGCGCGAACGTTCTCGACGACGTGCTTTACGTAAAATCCGAATTTCTGCCGTTTAAAGGCGCGAGCGGCGAAGAAAAGCGCCGGGCCGACGAATGGTTCGAAAAGATCCTGCCGAGGCTCAAATAACAAAGCAAAACAAAACCGCGGTCGTCGACCGCGGTTTTATTATTTATTGTATTCTGTTATCTCCGTACAGTTCATACGGGTCGGTATCGGCGGCGACGCCGGGCTTGACAGCGAAGCTGAAGCTGAATTCGCGTTCGCTGAATCTGTGCTTTTCGGCAAGCGCCGGTCCGCACGAGTTCGAGCCTATGCCGCTCTGCTTGTAGTTGACCGCGACGTAAGCGAGTCCGTCTTCTTCAAGCTCGTATTCGTGGCGCGTTCCGGTGAGCTTCTCTTCGCCGTAAGGCGATACGCCGAAGTGCATATCTCCGGCAAAAGTAAGTCCCTCTCCGGCGTTCGAATACACCTGAGCCCATTTCGTATTGTAATGCGATCCGTTTTCCTGCGGGCGGACGTAAGGCTCGTGCTGTTCCTTCACGGTGCCCGAAAATTCGCCCATGACAGCGGCAAGGCGTTTGTCAACGTAGGATTCCATGGGACCGTAACCGAAATATCTGACGCGCTCGGTACCCTCGGGCATGACGAACCGTACGCCGAACGACGGCAAAAACGGCAGTCCCTCTCTTACCTTAACGTCGTATTTCGTAACGAGCACACCGTCTCCGTAAACGGTATAGCTGACTTTATAGTTGAGCAGCGCCGGGTCGTTATATCCGGTGTGTACCGCTTCGTATTCGACCGTGACTTTATCTTCGCACTCGGTGATGCGCGGGTCGCCGTGAACGTATGACGAAGCGATATCGAAATGATGACGGTACCAGTCGTTTTTGATGTTCCTGTCGTTATCGGTCGGCGCTCTCCATACGCTGACCTTCGACGGATACTCAAGCTCGGCTTTGCCTCCGCATATGATCTGCGCGATGCCGCCCGTGAGATTATCGAACACGTACATCGTATCGCCGGCTTCGACGGCGACGGTCCGTTCGGCGGCAAGACAGCGGACTTTGTAATCGGCTCTGATCTCCGATACCGCTTTTTCTTCGCAAAGCGTTATCTGCGTATGACCGAGTTCATAATCGGACGGCGACCATTCGGTCGCTTCTTTTCTTTTTACGCTGAAATTGATATAGGCGAAGCCGCTGACCTTCGGAAGATCCAGCTCTATCCTTTCGGTTTTTCCCGGCGCCGTACTGAGTCTCTGACATCCCGTGAATACCGGCCTGCCGTTCTGCTCGACCGTATAGACGAGGCGGCAGTCGTCAAGCGTCGTGAAGACTCTCTTGTTCCTGATCTCGAATATACCCGCCTTCGCGTCGATCGCGATTATCTCAAACGGTTTTATCGCCTGCTTCAGCTCGAGCATACCGGTATGAACTCGTCTGTCCGGATATACGAGACCGTCTACGCAGAAATTGCCGTCGTGCGGTATCTCGCCAAAATCGCCGCCGTAAGTAAAGCCGTCTTTTGTCAGTATGGAATGATCCGTGTATTCCCATACGCATCCGCCGATAAGCGCGTCGTATTTTTCGAACGCCGCCCAGTAATCGGCAAGATCGCCGGGGCCGTTGCCCATGGCGTGGCAGTATTCGCACAGAAACATCGGCAGCTTTTTGCTTTCGTCTTTTGCGTATTTTTCGAGGAAATCGACCGGCGGATACATATAGCTCTCGACGTCGAGAACGCCGTACTGCATAACGCCCTTCGTATAGCCCTCGTTGCCGCCCTCGTAATGAACAAGACGTTTTTTATCGTTTTCGTGCAGATATTCCGCCATCGCTTTCTGATTGCACCCGTAACCGGCTTCGTTTCCGAGCGACCACATAATTACCGAAACGTGGTTTTTGTCGCGCTCGTACATGAGCTTCACCCGGTCGAGATACGCCGTCTGCCATTCGGGATCGTCGGAAAGTCTCGACCACGGGCCGAACATGGCAACGCCGTGCGCCTCAAGGTCGGTCTCGTCGATCATCATTATGCCGTACTTGTCGCAAAGCAGAGCGAAGCGCGGGTCGTTCGGGTAATGGCTCGTTCTGACGGCGTTTATATTATGACGTTTGAAGATCATTATATCTTCTTTCATATGATCGAACGGAGTTGCCGAGCCGAGAACGGGATGACTGTCGTGGCGGTTGACGCCCTTTATTTTTATTTTTTTACCGTTCAGATAAACGGCGCGGTCGATCACCTTCAGATCGGAAAAGCCTACCGGTATCACGATATGCTCTTCGCCGGCGGTCAGATGAAGCTCGTAAAGCTCGGGAGTCTCGTCGCTCCAGAGCTTTGGCGATCCAACCGTCATAACCGATGAAGCGCCGCTTGCTTTCGATACGGCGGTCCCCTTGTACGACAGCTCCGCTTCCACGCCGACCTCGCCCTTCGTTTTGCATTCGATATGAAGGTTTGCTTTGCCGTAATCGCCGGAAAGCTCCGCCGTCGTCTTTATATCGGTTATGTGAGCCTTGTCGCGGAAAAGCAGGTATACCTCGCGAATGATACCGGAGGTACGCCATTTATCCTGATCTTCAAGATACGAGCCGTCCGTCCATTTGAGGACTATGACTCTTATCTCGTTTTTGCCGTCGGTTATAAAACCGGTCAGATCGAACTCGCTCGTCATGTGAGCGACCTGACTGTATCCGACGAATCTGCCGTTGCAGTACAGGAAAAAGCCGCTGTCCACTCCTTCGAATACTATATAGACCGATCTTTTGCCGTAAACGCCTTCGGGCAGGGTGAACGTTTTTACGTAAAGCCCGCAGGGGTTTTCTCTCGGCACGCGAGGCGGATCGAAAGGGAACGGATAAAGACAGTTCGAATACTGAGGAACGTCGTAGTTTCTGTCGGTATATGTCTGCCAGCTTCTCGGCACCTCTATCGGTTCGTATTCGACGGAGTCCTGTTCGTCCGGCTCCGGTATCTCTTCGGGAGATCTGAAATACGCGAAATCCCAAACGCCGCAAAGCGATTTGAAGCGTTTGCTTTTCGCTCTGTTTTCATCGGCGGCGGTCTTTCTGTCGTCCGCGGGAATGAAATACGCGTGCGGTTCTTCGCAGTTTACGTGAAAAGTCGTCAGATCTTCGTAAAATCTCTGCAATCTCATTTATCTGTCCTCGCTTACTGTGTTACTTCGAATTCGACCTTATCGCCGCCGGTCATATCGAATGCGAACGAGATCGAATACGTGCCGTCCGGATCGAGCTGCACCTGATATCCGTCGTAGCCGTTGGGTCCCGCAAGAACGTACTCGCTCTCCGTTCCGCCGACGATCTTTTTCACCTTCGGGGCGGAGTATTTCTCGAAGCCGTAAACTCTTACGACGGCGTTGTTCGTGCCGCCTTCGACGGTAAATCTCGCGACTCCGTTTTCGGCTCTGATCTGCGGAAGGTACGGATCGTCGATCACGGT
>CACYEW010000016.1 GCA_902773455.1 uncultured Ruminococcus sp. | reverse complement strand
GTCGTCGATGCCCCAGTTGGCGATGCTCAGATATTTCGCGCCGCGTTCAAACGATATGAGCCCCTGCGAAAGATAATTCCCGCTGCTTGCGCCGTTCTGTAATGGTCCGTCGATCTCCTGCGCGATCTCCTTGCCCTGATCGATAAGCACACGCGCGTAATCCATCGAAAACGCGTGATCGTATATCGGCGCGTCGTCTACCCATATCACGTCCGCGTTTTCACACAGAGAAACAAAGTTCACCGTTGCGCGCATAAGTATCGCGTTATCGAAGACGCTGCCGAGCTGTATCGCGATCTTTGTGCCGGGGCAAGCCGCTTTCTGCGCCGCGGCGAGTCTGTCTATCACCGCTTTGAGCCTGCCTTCTCTGAATTTATACCATAGCTTGCCGAGCCCGTCGGTCGAATTGCAGGACGGCGGCTGTATCTCGTCAAACGACCGGTAATTCTTCTTTGCGAGTTTATTGAGTTCTTCGAGCGTGTATTTTTCGGAAAGCTCCGTGCGGAAAGCCGATACAGCCTTGTCGGAATAATCGTATTCGGCCGCGCACCAGTATTCCGTCTCGCAGTACTGCGAAAATGCGGGGAGGTACAAAAGTATCTTATCGCCGTAAAGCCCGTCGTAGTGTCTGACGGTCTTTTCGTAAAATTCCACCGCTTTACCGACCGCGTATTCGGAGCAGAAAGAGATGGCCGAACGGCCGTAATACGGCCCGTCTTTCGTTATAATGCCGTTCGAATCCTTCTGCAGATCCTCATCGGGTATGAAATTGCCTTCCGATTTTCTGCACAGATCTACCGATACAGCGGCTTTCAGCCCTTTTGCGTTTATAACGTAATCAAACATTTTGTCAAATACAGAAAAATCGTAAACGCCCGCCGTCGCTTCGACTCTGTGCCACGGTATATGTATCTTGATCGCGTTGAAACCTGTCTTCGCGACCGAGTCGACTATGCTTTTGAACGTGTTGAAATTCCGCTCGGTGAAATTCCATATCCTGAATATAAAGTATCTTTCCGTATCATTCCCGGCAGGCGCTTCCGTTACCGCTTCGGTCTGCGCTTCGTTTGTCGTTCCGGTCAAGGTGACCGCCTCCTTTTCCGTCGTTATTTCGCCCGTAGTCTCTGCGGTCGCCGCAGGCGCCGCGGCGCCGCACGAGCTTAAAAGAACAGATGCGGCGATCAGCGCCGCAAAAACAGCTTTTTTCATACCGTATCCTCGCTTTTGCTTACTGTATTTATAATAGCATTGATAGAATGAAAAGTCAAGATACAAACCGTAATCGCTTGATTTTTTAATATTTTCGTCGTATAATAGGTCCAAACGGTATCAGGAGGTCGGTCATGTTCAGAGAAATGAGAAGAATAAAGCAGGCGCTTTCGGGCGGCGAATGCGTTAAACTGCTTAAAGAAGAGAAGCGCGGCGTTCTTGCCGTGTCCGGCGACGGCGGTTATCCTTACGCCGTTCCGATCGATTTTTATTACGATGAAGAAGAAAACGCGATATATTTCCACTCTGCTCAAAAGGGTCATAAGATCGACGCGATGAAAAACTGCGATAAGGTATGCTTTACCGTTATGAACGGCGGAGAGCAAAGAGAAGACTGGTCGTATTACGTAAAAAGCGTAATAGTATTCGGACGCGCCGCGCCCGTGACCGATCCCGACATAAAACTGAAAAAACTGAGGGCTTTCGGTATGAAATATTACCCGAGCAAGGAAGAACTCGAAAAAGAGCTTACGATCGATCTCGAACGCGTCGAATTGATGCGTATTACGGTCGAACATATGACGGGCAAACTCGTACACGAAAAATAGAATAAAAAAACGGCGGTCGCACCGCCGTTTTTTTATTTATTCAATACTGATCTTACGCGACTGCGGTATCTCTTCCTTCTTTTTCGGAAGGGTAAGAGTAAGCACGCCGTTTTCGTGTTTCGCGCTGATCTGCGTCGCGTCGACTTCGGAGATGTTGAAGCTTCTCGATACGGAGCCTGAATATCTCTCGCATCTGATATAGCCTTTCTTTTCTTCAGTCTCTTCGTTGTGTTTCTCAGCCGTGATCGTGAGGATATCGTCCTTTACGTCTATATTTATTTCTTCTTTCTTATATCCCGGCAGTTCAGCCTCCACGATATAAGCATCGCCCGTATCTCTGATATCCGTCTTGATCATACCCTGGTTTTCATCGCCCCAAAGCGATCTCTGCCATGCTCTGAAATCCTTCCAAGGATCGTATGAATTCTTTTTATATGTTGTGATTCCGTACATAATGATTACCTCTTTTCCGGGAGCTTACGCTCTCTTTTTTTGTTTGACTATATGATACTCCGCGAATGTTAAATAAAAAAGTTTTTTGTATTGATTTTTTGTAAATTATAGCACTCAATCACGTAAAGTGCTAAAATTATCGATGATTTCAAATCAATATTAGCGGTATATTAAGCAGAAGAGCGCAAGCAATGAGAAAAATCGACAAATAATAGCATTATAACAGGAATAGTGACAGCGAGCCGTCATATCATGCGAAAGCCAGGCGACATATCATATAATAAACAGACAATATGAAAATAAAGGTGATGAAATGGATTTTATGTCGGAACTTCCGCCCGTTATCGGGGGACTTTTCGCAACTCTGTTCACGTACGCCGTGACCGCGCTCGGCGCGTCGCTCGTGTTCTTTTTCAATAAAGTGAATAAAACCATGATCGATTCTATGCTCGGCTTTTCCGCCGGGGTGATGATCGCCGCCTCTTACTGGTCGCTTTTATCGCCGGCTATAGATATCGCGGTACGGCTCGGCAAAAACGCCGCTCTTACCGTTTCGGTCGGTTTTCTTTTCGGCGGAGCCTTTGTTATGGCTGCCGACGTGCTGATGTCAAAAGCGGAAAAAATGAAAAAAACGGAAAAGTCGGCTAAAAGGTCGGTCTTGCTTTGCGCCGCCGTGACTCTTCACAACGTACCGGAAGGACTTGCCGTGGGCGTTGCGTTCGGATCGCTGTCGAGCGGTGAACCGGGAGTATCTTTAACCGCCGCCGTGATGCTCGCCGTCGGGATCGGAATACAGAACTTTCCCGAAGGAGCGTGCGTTTCAATGCCGCTGTATATCTCCGGCAAGAGCAAATGGAGAAGCTTCATGATAGGCCAGGCAAGCGGCGCCGTCGAGCCTGCCGCCGGCGTACTCGGGGCGCTTTTCGCTTCGGC
>CACYEW010000015.1 GCA_902773455.1 uncultured Ruminococcus sp. | reverse complement strand
GCAATCATAACGCGCGTCAGCGCTCATAACGTTCCGCGTAAGCGGAACTCATAACTGCCGACTGTCCTTCAGAACAGTCGGCATGATCGGTCGCTTTTCGTATCATTTCCGTTTCAAAACTTTGTACGTCGCGGGAGGGAGGGTGAGCGGTCGGCTGTCGCCGTCGAATGATCTGCATTTATATCCGCCGACCGTCAGCGTTACGGGTCGGTCGGATGCGTTTGATAAATACAGGTACTCGCCGCGGGCTATGCCGAGTACCGCGCCGTCGGAGAATACCGTCTCCGCCTTTCCTTTATACGTTTTTCTGCTTTTCAGAAGCGACGAGACCTTTTTGATCATCGCCTTGTCTTCGCGTCCCCACGGGTACGGCATGCGGTTGAACGGATCGTGATAGCCCTGCATTCCCGCCTCGTCGCCGTAGTAGACAGAAACGATGCCGGGACAGAAGCAAAGCAGGGAAAAGGCGAGATAAAACCGCTTTTTCGCCGTCACATATTGCTGTTTGCTCATTTTTTTATTGACAAGCGCCGAGCCGGGCAGACCGGTATCGGGATCGCCTCCCAGAACTGTAAGGATCCTCTCCGTATCGTGCGTGCCGAGAAAATTCATCAGGTACGGCAGAACGCGGTCGGGATAGTGACGTTGTATCAGTGTGAAGACCCGCGAAAACTCTTCGGAATCTCCTTCCGTGACGTATTTTATCACCGCGTTTTTCAGCGGATAATTCATCACCGAATCGAGCTGGCGCGACGTGAAATAGCGGCGGCGTTTGCCGTATGCGATCTTGTTCGACGCGTCTTCCCACACCTCGCCGATGACGATCGACCCCGGCTTTTCAGCCTCGGCGGCGGCTTTGATGCCGTCGAGCAAACGGTCAGGCAGCTCGTCCGCAACGTCGAGGCGCCAGCCGTCCGCGCCGAGGCGCAGATATTTTCTTATGATACCGTCTTTGCCGGTAAAGAATCCATAAAGCTCTTCGTTGTTATTGTCGAGCTGCGGCAGACATTTTACGCCCCACCAGCATTCGTAATCGTCGGGATAATTTCTGAATCTGTACCATCCGCGGTAATGCGAGCCGGGATCGTTATATGCTCCGCCGTCGCCGTATTTTTTGTATCTGTTGAAATATACGCTGTCGTCGCCCGTGTGATCGAACACGCCGTCCAGAACGATCTTCATGCCGAGGCCGTGCGCTTTCTCACACAACTCCGTAAAGGCGTTTTCGCCGCCGAAGCATTCGTCGACGACGGTATAATCGCCCGGGTCGTATTTGTGATTCGAATACGCGCGGAATATCGGAGAGAGATAGATGATATCTATCCCGAGCGAATGAAGATAATCGAGCTTTTCCGTAACGCCGTACAGATCTCCGCCGAAAAACGTGTTGTTTTTCAGGTCCATACCGGGATATTCAACGTATTCCGGTACGCCGTTATCCCAGTCGTCGTAGTACACCGCGTCGCTTCGCTTCGGACTTTTGCCGCTTTTGTAAAAGCGGTCGACGAATATGTGATACATATTCGCGTCCGCAAACGCTTCGTCAGGAGGCGCGGCGTCCTCAAACACGGATATCTGAAATCTTCCGCATCCGTCAAGGCTCTGCCGCAGCTGACCGTGCGTCTCGTCGCCTTCGTTGTGGACGTAAAGCGTACCGTCCTCGGTCTGCACGGCGAAAGTCAGATAATAAAGACCCGGCAAGGCGGAAAACTCTGCCTCATAAAGGTCCATCCCGGAAAAAGCCCCTTTATAAGAGGCTTTTTCGGATATTTGATTTCCGTTTCCGTCGCATAAAACGATCAGCTCGCACCCGGTCGCGCAGTAAACGCGCTTTATATACAGGCGGCATACGCCGTCCTTATATTCGAAAACGGCGGGGGACGAGTCTGAAAAATCGCTTATTTGAAAGCCGTTTATCAATCGCATCATTTGAGCGGTTTAATCCCCCATATATTATCCGCGTATTCGCGCACCGATCTGTCCGACGAGAAGAAGCCGGAGGCGGCAATATTGTCGAGGCTCATCTGCGCCCAGAGCTTTTTATCCGAATAGTCGCGCACCATTTTATTATGAACGTCGTTGTACGACGCGAAATCCGCGATACACATATACGGATCGGGTACTCCGCCGCCGTATATGAGATACTGCGAGAAATCTGCAAACGAAACGCCGTCAAAGCCTTTATTGAGCGTTTTTATGATGCCCTGAAGCGTTTCGGATCCGTTGTAATACGAGGCCGAAGAGTAGCCGGACGCCCACAGAGCGTCCACCTCATGCGTTTCAAGACCGAATACGTAAAACGATTCGTTATGGAGCTGCTCCCTCATTTCGATGTTCGCGCCGTCGAGAGTGCCTATCGTAACGGCGCCGTTCATCATCAG
>CACYEW010000014.1 GCA_902773455.1 uncultured Ruminococcus sp. | reverse complement strand
TCTAATATGCTCTTGATCCGGAAGACTTCGCTGTAACATATCAAATTATATCATAGGTATATGCTTATTACAAGGGCGCACTTACTCGCCACGTTCGGTGGTGATACTGTGTTGATTATGAAAATCGGGTATTCATAACTAAAGTCCGCTATGAATACCCGATATGGAGCTAATGATGGGATTCGAACCCATGACCTGTTGATTACGAATCAACTGCTCTGCCAGCTGAGCCACATTAGCAAATACTTGACTTATTCGTTTTTTTGTGATATAATGTTCCGCGGAACGGTATGTATTATATCACCGAATTTCGTAATTGTCAAGATGTTTTTCATTTTTTTTGAAAAAAGGAGAGATTTATTTTTGAAACTTACCGATTTGAACACGATCAAAAGCGTTCTTTCTGAGGTCGGAGCCGCGCCGGATAAAAAATTCGGTCAGAATTTTCTGATCTCCGAACGCGTAGTCGCGGCAATAGCCGAAAACTGCGGAGCATCCGCCGAAGACGGCATACTTGAAATAGGCCCGGGGCTCGGTACTCTTTCACGCGAGCTTTGCGGCAGATACGCCAAAGTTGTCGCGGTCGAGATCGACGGAAAAATGACGGACGTTCTGGCTCTGACGATGAAAGACGCGGACAATTTCACGGTCATAAATCAGGATATAATGAAGACCGATATCAAACGGCTCGTTTCAGAGCAGTTCGGCGAAATGAACGTCACGGTATGCGCAAATCTGCCGTACTACATCACCTCTCCCGTTATAATGGCTCTGCTTGAATCGGACGCGGGTTTCGACAACGTGACCGTCATGATACAAAAAGAGGTGGCGGCAAGGCTTACGGCAAAACCCGGCACGCCGGATTACGGCGCGATAACGCCGGCGGTCGAATACCGCGCGGAGGTCAAGCGGCTTTTCACGGTGCCCGCCGGCTGCTTCTACCCCGCTCCGAAGGTGGATTCAGCGGTGATACGGATGAAGATCAGAAAGACTCCCCCGGTAGATCCGAGGGATAAGGAGCTTATGTTCGAAATAATACACGCGTCTTTTATGATGCGGAGAAAAACTCTGTCGAACGCCGTTTCATCCGTCCTCGGAATAAGCAGAGACACGGTATGCGGCGCTCTGAACGACTGCGGTATTGACGCCGCAGTACGCGGCGAAGCGCTGTCGCTGTACGATTTCAGCCGTTTGTCCGACGCGATAAAGGACAGATTATAGTCTTCGATCACAAAACTCCGGTCTTTTGCAGCTCCGCGTATACGGTTTCAGCCATGCGCAGAAAACCGATATCGTTCGGATGCGTACCGTCGACCGTACAGCATTCTCTGTCTGTTTTTCCGAAAAGTCTCTCTCCGTCGATGAAATATACGTTTTCATCGCCCTCGGAGAGGGCTTTTTCATACGTACTCTTTATGACTTCACGCCTTTCCGGAGCCGTCGGGTCTCCGTCGAAATCAGGCTTCGACATGAATATCACGGGAGTGTGAGGGTGCTTTTTGCGAAACGTTTTATAAAGCCGTTCATGCGTCGCCCGTAAGTGTCCGGCGTTCGGCGCGTTATGGTCGTAATCGCATACGAACACGCTCACGTCGAGCGCGGCGATATAGTCGGCTGCCGTTTGCTCGCCGAGCGCACCGGCCGAAAAACCGAGATTGATGAAATCGGTATTTGTCCATCTCGAGATAAAACACTGATAAGGGATATCGGGGCGCGAGCTGCAGCCGCCTTCGGTTATCGACGAGCCGTAGTACAGTATCGGTTTCACGTCCTGTCTGTATTTAAGTCCGTGACCGCATTCCGCATCCTCGGGCAGACCGATCACGAGATCTCTTACGTCGTTATACGTGGGCATATAAAGTATATAATTACGCATACCTTCGCCCGGCAGATATTTTTCGACCGAATAACCGTTCGGTCCGCTCGATTCGGATACGTTAGCATAATGACCGGGGATAAAATGCGCCGCCTGCTTATATGTGATCCGGCCGTCCGGTCCTTCTTTTTCTTCAAGAAGAACAAATCCGCCGCTGCCGAGAGCAGTCATGTGGCAGTATACGTTCAGCGTATCGTAACTGACGGTAACGGACATTCTGTCCGCATCGGTAGAAAATCTTATCCTTCCGCCCGCCGTATATCCGTTCAGAAGCGCGACGGTCGGGTTCACCGTATCGGCGACGCTTTGAGGCATCCGCAAAAAACGGCATAGACCGGCGTCGTAAAACACGCCGTAAAGATCGAAATTCTCATCGGGTATCCTGTAAAACTTTTGATTCGGTGTGACGTCGAGTCCTTTTTGAGCGAAATCGGGATATATTTCTTCAATTTTCATATCTGTCAGGTCTCCTTTATGACGCGGTCGTAAACGGGAATACGGATTTTGCTCCGCCGCAGATAATTTTATCACGCGTTTACCGAAATGTCAAGATAAAACCGGCAGCCGGAGCCGGATTTTGCGGTTATACGGCGGATATCCGGCGCGCTTGAAGAAAATAAATAAAAATATCGAAATAAGGCTTGACCTTTTACAACATATCCTGTATAATTACAGAAGCGGCGCAGCGCCGTATACGTAAACGTAAAGGAGAAAACAAATGGATATACATCGCATATTTGAAAAAAGC
>CACYEW010000013.1 GCA_902773455.1 uncultured Ruminococcus sp. | reverse complement strand
GCTTCCTCGACCTCAAGAAACAGCCTCATCCACGCCTTGTCCGTATAAGGAGTCAGATCGTCTTTCGTCTGTACCGAAAAATAAAGATTTTCCGCGTCGTACGTCGCCTTTGACGATACGATATCGTTTCTGCCGGTGTCGTTTTTATACGTATAAAACGACTTCGTCTCGTTGTTCATATAGCCTCTGCAGCTGCGGTCAAACGTGTCGCCCGGATACGTTTCGTACGTGCGGCTTACCTTTTCCCAGCCGGAGCCTGTCTTTATGTCGACGGTGACCGGCTCGTCAACGGCGGGCAGAGCGCCGACGCCTTTGTATCGGCGGACGTAGCTGACGAGCTGATAGTAATAGTGGTCTTTGAGATCGCCGCGCGACGGCTCGATATCGCGGCTGTATTCGTCGCTGAAATTATCGGGAAACGCGTTTTTTACGCCCCAGAAGTCGTCAAAACGGCCGGCAACCCACTCGTTCCACCCCGTCACCCATACGAATTCGGGATCGATCTCGAGCGCGTATTCCCACTGAGCGCTGAAATATGCGCCGTACAGCTTTGCGTTCTCCCTTTCGTCGACCTGTTCCTTTACGGGATCGTAATGACGGCCGTAGACCTGGAATTTCGGGTTGTTCATCGCCGTGAGGTGCGTTTCTTTGCACCAGTTGTGAGCTATCGCGACCGCTACCTGCTCCGGAGTACCGTCTTTGTTTTTGTTTACGAGCTGCGGATAAACGGATATCCAGTTCCAGAGCTGATATTTTTTCTTTATCTCAGGCTGTATCGCGCCCATTACGAGAGGGTTTCCGTTCTCGTCCTGCACCTGCACGTTATCGGCTGACTGCGAGTGATTTATAACGCGGTAGTTGAAGAAATCGAGTATTTCTTTATCCGTCGCGTTCTTTTTATCGAGCTTGCCGGGGTAACCGACCATCAGAGGCTTGCCTTTCCAGTAAAACCAGAGATCTTTGTAGATCCCCTTGCCGTACAGTTTATCGTATATCTCGCGAATCTGTATCGCGACGAGATCGTAGTCGAACATCGGGAGCATAAACGATATCTTCGGCGTTTTTACTCCGTCGGCTCTCGCCTGCGACCATACGCGGCAGAGAGTCAGAACGTCGTCGATGAACGTCGCCGTACCGTTGGTATTGTCGAAAAACACGGCGTCGATACCCGCGTCGGCAAGAAGCTCCGCCTGCTTGCGCAAGACCCATTCGTCGCGCGACTGATAGTAGCCCCATATCGGCTCGTTCCAGTGGTATGCGCCCGCGGTGCCCCACAGCGGGCTTGAAAAATCGTTTTGTATTTCGGGATGTTCTTTGAGAATATTCGTTATGTTGCGCGATCCGAGCGTACTGTTCGACGAGTGCCAGGTGTGAAAGAAGATGCCGACCGTTTTGTTTTCCCGTCTCGTATCGGTCTCGCTTGTCGATACTTTTCTGCCGAGACCGTCCGTGACCGCCCACGTGTCGAAGCTCTCGACAAATTCGAAAACGTTGTCGGTCAAAGGACCGAACCCGCCTCTTTCGCCGTCCCATACCACGTCCGCCGCTATAGACAAAGGGTGTTCGGACGCGTTGAAATACGTTCTCGTCTCTTTACATTCGCACAGACCTATATGCAGATTTCCCGCCGCGCCGTAAAGGTAAAGCAGATATTCCCCCGCCGGTACGGGATCGAATTTGAATTCGGCGTCGTCTCCGGTCGTAACCTCGGTTATATGCGCGCCGTGAACAGGCGCGTTTCGAAGCGTTGCCGAATAGTTTTTATCCCATTTGTAAAGCTCCGCGTACAGAGAGCCCTTTTCGCCGTTTTTATCCGCTTTTTCTATCCGGATGTTTATTTGCTTTATCGGCTTCGTCACGCAAAACTGTACTGCGGCGGTGTTGCCGACGAGCCGTTCCGCCGTGACGGCGTTTTCGTCGTACAGATGAGTTACGATACTGTTCATCGCGTTTATCCCCCGGTCAAAATATGCAAAAGATGCGACGGTCATAAAGCAGAGAAGAGCGCATACGGCTCTCCGTAAAAATACCGATGGTTTCAATATCCTTGCCATCCTCCTCGTTTTTTCATATTGTAGCACGTATTTTGACCCGTGTCAACATCGAACCGCAAAAAAGCGTCAATTCACTCCCGCTCCCCTTTGAGCCCTGCGCATATTATTTCG
>CACYEW010000012.1 GCA_902773455.1 uncultured Ruminococcus sp. | reverse complement strand
GCGCGGTTGAAGGTTTTCTTTTTGTAATCGTTGGTTGCCATATGAATCTCCGCAGCAGGCTTCTGTCAGTGTATTATGAGCATAACGAGAGAAATTAAAACGGAGGCGAGTACGGGCGAAAAATCGAACATACCGCCGCCGACGTTGAACCTGTCAAGCAGCATCCTGCACGGCAAAAGAAAAGGCTCCGTGATAAACCAGAGTATGACCGTAACGGCGGAATCATCCTCGGGCATTATCCAGCCGAGGATGACTCTCGCCAGTATTGCGGCTTCCGTCGCCATGAGAATATAATAGACCGTGTTTGACAGCAGCATCAGAATGAAAGACATTGAGACTACCTGCCTCTGTACTGTCAGTCTTCGGGATAGTCAAACGATTCTTTTTCTTCTTCCTTTTTGCCCGCGGAAAGATCTTCGCCGCTGACCGATACGTGGGAAGGCGTGATAAGGTATGTATTTACCGCGACGTTGCTGAGTCTGCCGTCGAGCGCGTAAGCGACGCCGGAAAGAAAGTCGATGATCCTTCTCGACGTTTCTTTATTGCTCGCCTCGAGATTGAGCACGACCGTGCGGCGGTTGAGAAGATGATCCGCGATCTGAGGAACGTCCTCGTATTTCTCCGGTTTGACGACCTTCAGCTCAAGAGCCGCTCCGTCGATCTTCACGGCGGGACCTGTGTATTTGCCGGTTTCTTTTGACGCCGCGGCGGTTGAAGCGGCTGCGGCGGGCTCGGGCTTTTTCGCCGCGGGAGAAGCGACTAACTCTTCTTCCTCTTCTTCGGCTTCTTCGTATTCTTCCTCTTCCTCGTCGAATACTCCCTCTTTGAATTTGTCTCTGATCCTATCCAAAAATCCCATTTCAGTATATCCTTTCTGAAAATTATTTTTTTATTCTCTGCCCGAATATCGCCGAGCCGACTCTCACCATACCGGAGCCGCATGCCGCTGCGGCGGCGTATGAAGAGGACATACCCATCGATAATACGGGTTCATATCTATTATCTATCTTTTTTACGCAATTGTCAATAAATAAACGGTAAGTTTTATTAAAAAATTCGGAATATTTTTCATTGTTTTCACAAATCGGCGCCATTGTCATCAATCCGAGCGGTCGAACGCCGTCGATTTGTAATATTCTGTCAAAAGCTTCCGGCACCTCCTCGGGCAAAAAACCCGATTTGTTCTGCTCGTATCCGATATTCACCTCGCACAGAACGTTCATCACAAGCCCTCGTTTCACGGCTTCGCGGCCGATCTGTTCGGCAAGTGAAATACTGTCTACCGAGTGGATGAGGCTGACCTTGTCTATGATATATTTCACCTTGTTTTTCTGAAGCGTTCCGATGAAATGTATCTCGCAGGGCAGATCCTTCACCGCCTCGTATTTTTCGAGCAGCTCCTGCACTCTGTTCTCGCCGATGTACTTTATCCCGCATTCGTTGACCGCGTAGGCGATACGGTCCGGATCGACCGTTTTCGTTGCGGCGAGCAGCTTCGTTCTGCCGCCCGATATGCGTTCGAGCTCGGCGGTTATGCGGGCGGCGTTTTCTTTTATTTCAGGGTATTCCATCTCATTCTCCGGCTATCGACATCGGAGCCGAAAGCAGTACGGAAGGCGACGAAACGGCTTTTCCGAACATATTGACGTAGACGTCCGAGCCGACTTCTTCGACGTTTTTCAGAAGCTCGTAGAAGTTGCCCGAAACGGTCACTCCCGTGACCGGCGTTTTGCCTTTGCCGCCGTTTTCGAATTTATAGCCCTTCGCCATGAGCGAAAAGTCGCCCGTCATGGCGTTCGCTCCTGCGTGCAGTCCCGACACGTCGGTGATGATGAAGCCTTCCTTTGCTTTTTCGCAGAGCCGTCCGAGCGTCGCGTCGCCCGGTCTGAGGCTGAAATTGGTGACCGAAACGCCTCCGCCGGACGCGTTGCCCGTAGATCTGACGCCGGCTTTGTTTGCCGTTTTCAGATTATACAGAAGCGTTTTGAGCACGCCGTTTTCAACGACCTCCGTCCTCTGACCCGGCACGCCCTCGGAGTCGAACGATCTCGAACCGAACGCGAAATCCACGGTGCTGTCGTCGGTGAAGGAAACGCAGTCGGAAGCGATCTTCTCGCCCTCTCTGCCCGCTAAAAGCGACAGTCCCTTCTGAGCGTTTTCGGACGAGAATATGCCGGAAAACGTGCTTATCATATCGCAGAACGCGTTGTTTCTGAATATGACCCTGCGCGAAGCGCTCTTCATCGAACCGGCTCCGCAGAAATCGACAGCTTCCTGTACGCCGTCTGCGACCGCTTTGCCGATATCGAGCGCCGCGCGGTCGAAGCCGCCGCAGATACCGACTCCGCTGTTCATCTTACCGTCGCGTTCGGCTATCGGAACGACGATCGCGTATATGAAATTCGACGTTTCGGAAAGATCCAGTCCGTGCGAATTCTTTATCACGACGGTGCCGCTGCCTGATACGACCTCGCTCTCCTCGACCTTTTTTATCATCGGATCGGCTTTTTTCGCATTTATTTCAAGCTGTTTTGCGAGCTCGATTTTCTCTTCGGCGGTGATGCCGTCGAGCTCTTCGCCGTATACCTTCGGGTGCGGATAGCTCTCGGCTCCCCCGTAAATGAACTGTTCGTCGGGATTTTCGTTCACGGCGGCGTTTTCGAGAGCCGCGGAAACGAGCGCCGGTATACCGTCCTCATCGAGCGCCGTAGTCGACGCGTAGCCCATTTTGCCGTTCTTTTTGACCTTGAACGAAACGCTCGTGTAATCGTTGACGCCGTAAGAGATTATCTCTCCCTCAAGGACCTTCACCTCGAAGCTGTCGCCCGTCGACGCGCTTATTTCGTATTCGCAGCCGCAGTGCGCCCCGGCGTATTCTCCGAGCGCGCGGCAGAAATCGTTTATTTTACTCATTTTACTTCACCTCCGACGGTTATTTCGGAAATTCTGATCGTGGGCTGACCGACGTTTACCGGTATCGAACCGGAAAGCGAGCCGCACATGCCCTGACCGAGTTCCATATCCGACGAAACTCTGTCTATATTGAACAGTATCTCGTGGCCCTTGCCTATCAGCGTCGCGCCGCGCACAGGTTCGGCGATCTGTCCGTTTCTGATCATATAGCCCTCCATTACGCTGAAGTTGAACTCGCCCGTAACGGGGTTGACCGAGCCTCCGCCCATATTCGCCGCGTAAAGTCCGAGATCCACGCCGCCGATCATTTCTTCGATATTATCCTTGCCGGGGCATATGAACGTGTTCGACATACGCGACGTCGGAGCCAGCGCGTAGCTCTGACGTCTGCCGCTGCCGGTAGACGGCATATCCATACGGCGCGAGCCGAGCTTGTCTATCATATATCCTTTCAGAACGCCGTTTTCTATAAGAGATATGCGGCGCGTCTTTTCACCCTCGTCGCTCATTGCAAGCGAACCCCATTCGCCGGGCATCGTTGCGTCGTCGCAGGCGCTCACGCAGTCGGCGGCGATCTTCTGACCGAGCTTGCCGCAGAATACGGAATTTCCGAGACCGACGGACGTGGCTTCGAGCGAGTGGCCGCAAGCCTCGTGGAATATGACTCCGCCGAATCCGCCCGCCATAACGACCGGCATTTTGCCCGCGGGGCATTTTTTCGCGTCGAGCATCGTCAAAGCCGTTGCAGACGCTTTTTTGCCGAGCGCTTTCAGGTCAAGCCCGCGGATAAATTCAAATCCCGCTCCGGCGCCCGGTCCGACGTTTCCGACCTGGTTTTCAGTCCCGTCCGACGCGACGGAGACGATGAACATCCTTATATACGGTCTTTCGTCCGCGCCGATCACGCCCTCGCTGTTCGCAACGTAAACGTGCTTGACGTACGAATTGAGTATGCCTCTCACCTGGACTATTCTCGGACTCTCGTCCTTCGCCGAAAAATACGCTTCCTTCAGCGCGTTTACCCTGTCGGCTTTGGAGACCTCCGACACGGGCGTAACGGATCTGCAAACGGCGCCGAAATCGCGTTCTGCAAGAACGACGTTTTTGTTTTCGCCTTTCACTCCGTTCACCGCCGCCGCGGCTTTGGACGCGAGCGACAGAAGCGATCCTTCATCGACTCCGTTCCCGTACGCGTAAACTGAATTCGTACCGGAGAACACGCGCACGCCGGCGCCCCTGTCGCGTGAAGTGTTCACCGCTTCCACGCAGTCGGCTACCATGCCTATCGAGTCGTACGTCGTATCCTCGGCGTAGATCTCGGCGTAATCGGCGCCCGTGCTCATCGCGAGCTCAAGCACCGCCTGAGATACTCTTTTTTCTATCATCGGTCTTCTCCTTTATCAATCGAATATTCTTATTCTGTATTCCGTGGATTCTTCTTCCGGCAGGTTTATCTGCTCCCTGAGATTCTTGCCGCGCACTATCAGCACGTCGTTTCTGTGAAGATATTTCGCGTAATCCTCATCCTCGGGACTGAACTCCCTGACGATATAATAGCCTTCGATACTGTCGATCACGTCGATGTATCTGAAAGTCGTTTTGTTGTTTTTGAGTATGAAAACTCCCTGTTCGCCTTCCTCGTTCACACGGACGGCGCTTGCCGGTACGCGAAGCCCCGTTACCGATTCGGTCTTGATCTGCACGGTCTGCTTTCTGCTGTTGTTGAAATCCCCCGGCATCACGGTCGAGGACATTATTATTATCGAGCTTTCGGCGCCTGAAAGTATCTTGTCAAGCGTCAGTCTGATCTCCTGATCCGGCGTAAGCGAGAAACTGACCCCGTATTCACGCCCTTCGACCAGATTC
>CACYEW010000011.1 GCA_902773455.1 uncultured Ruminococcus sp. | reverse complement strand
GTATCGTCGAAACAGAATTACAACAGCCTCATAAACACGTTTCTCGAGCAGACGGGAGAACGGCGCATAGTCAAGATCACGATCCCCGAAGGCTATACGGTGGACGAGGTCATCAACATCTTTCTGAAAGAGAATATCGGTACGAGAGAAGGCTTTGCCGACGCGATAGAAAACGGCGAATACGATTACAGATTCATCGAACTGCTCGAACAGACCGAAATATCGAAAGACAGAAGATACAAGCTCGAAGGATATATATTCCCCGATACGTATTTCTTCTATTCCGACTGGTCGGAAGAGCAGATAATCAATAAACTGCTCGCGGGCTTCGACGCGAAGTTCACCGACGAATACTACGATTTCGTGAAAAAATCGGGCAGATCGCTCGACGACTATATAAAGATCGCGTCGATAATCCAGCGCGAGGCTTATTATAACGCCGACTTCGAGCTCGTTTCGAGCGTCATACACAACAGACTGAACAATCCGATCAAATATCCGAAGCTCGAATGCGACTCGACGATACTATACGCGCTCAAGGTCAGAAAGACGGATATCACGCAGGAGGATCTGAATCTCGACGATCCGTATAACACGTACGTTTACGACGGACTGCCGCCCGGACCGATCTGCAATCCCGGCTGGGACGCGATATTCACCGCTCTGACGCCCGCGGAGGATACGGGATACTATTATTTCGTATCGAAGCCCGACGGAGAGATACTTTACGGAAAAACGCTCGCGGAGCATAACGCAAACGTTGCGGAAGCACGCGAAGATAAACCATAATGGAGGGATAATATGAAAACTCTCGTTTTAGCTCACAGAGGCGCTTCCGCTTACGCGCCCGAAAACACGCTCGAAGCGTTCAGGTTGGCGGCGGAAATGCACGCCGACGGTATTGAGCTCGACGTCTACAAGACCGCCGACGGGCAGATCGCCGTATCGCACGACAACAGGCTCGGCAGATGCGCGAAAGACGGTACCGGCACGGTGACCGAACAGACGATGGATCAGCTTCTGAAATACAATTTCAATAACGGCATGGACGAGAAATATCCCGTATGCCGTATACCGACGCTCGGACAGGTATACGATCTGCTGTACGATACCGGGCTGATCGTGAACGTCGAGATCAAAATGCAGGGATACGATTTCGTCAGGATGATCGACGAATGCGCAAAAGCTCACAAGATGTGCGACAGAGTCATTTATTCGTCGTTTCTGCACTACGCACTCTACGATATGAAGCGGATAGACCCGGACGCGTTCACCGCTCCGCTCCACGGCGGCGAGCTGTTCGAACCGTGGAATTACGCAAAAACTTTCGGCGCAAAGGCGATACATCCGCATCTCGGTCCCGTATTCGGCATAGAAAACTACGTTTCCGACTGTCATAAAGCCGGAGTACGCATACATCCCTGGACGGTGGACGCCGAAGAAGACCTCAGAAAGATGTTTGAGCTCGGGGTCGACGCGGTCATCACCAACCGCCCCGACGTCGCTCTCGCGATAAGAAAAGAGATACAGGGAGAATAATGCGCCGCGAACGGTTATTCATCCGTTTGATAATGAGATAACGATAAAAACCTTCCCGGGCGGGAAGGTTTTTTATTCTCTTTCCTTATTCTCCGAATACCTCTTTTATCGCGTCGAGATAGCCGTAGCCGTAGACGTTATCGGGTAAGAGATAGCTCATCTCCGTCCACTCGTTCCAGCTGTTGACCGTTATGAGGTTCACGCCGTGTTTATCGGCGAAATCACGCGCCTGATAAAGCGCTTTTTTGAAATTCTCCGGCGTATTGTTTTTCATTATACCGGCACGGAAGGAGTTGAATCTCGGGTTATTGTCCCACCCGATCGTGACGTGCGGATAATACGTCACGCCGAGAGAGGCGAATTTTTCCCAATGATGAAGAACTTCAGCCTGTACTTCGTTGTAATCGCGGTCGATATTGACGAAATGAACGTACTGATAATTCGTCGTACTGTCAAAACCGAGTATCTTAGCGATCTCGCTCGAATAAAGATGCTCGCCGTCGACGCCGGTCAGGTTGTGCATACGCTCGCCCCAGAGTATGAGCTGCAGATGAAGACCCGGGTGACCCGCTTTTACCGTCTTTTCTCTGAAATCGGACAGCGCCGCTTTCGTCTTCTCAATACCGCCGAGACCGTTTATGAGATTGTCGATATCGTATATAGCGAAGACGGGTTTTCCGTCGATCTTGTAGTATTCAGGCTGACTGAAATAGTTGTTCACTATCCTGTCCGTAACTATGTCGAACTGCGTTTTGTCCACCGAGCCGAGCCAGATCGGCACGTCGGGACCGTCGGATATACGCTTGTCCCAGGTATAGCCGGCGTCGTGGTTTGCCCACATTATATAGAATTTCATCTTCGAGCGGTTTTTCGCCTTCAGAAATCCGTCGTTCAGGCAGCACTCGAGAAACGGACGGCGGTCGTACCAGTACCAGTCGTAAATGAACACGTTCACGCCGTGCGACGACGCAAGCTCTATCTGCTCCTCCATCGTCTCCGGTTCCGCCTCGTCCTTATATCCGAGCAGCGGTATGCGCGGAAGCAGGTGTCCTTCGAATTTCGGCGTCGCTTTTCTTACCGACTGCCATTCGCCTTCTCCGTCCGGCCAGAACATGCGCGTTCTCACCTCGTGCCCCGTATAGGACGGCCAGATAAAAGCCGCTATATCGTATTTTTGCATGATCTTTCTCCTTACCAATCGATATTGAATCCGTACGATCTGAGCTGATCCTTCGTCAGCTTCAAGCCTTTGTAACCGAGGAGCTGTTTTATTATATCGGTATCTCTTTCACGCAGCCATTTCTCGCAGCTCTGAATATGCGTCTCCCACGTTCTCATCGAAGACGGACACGACGCGAGGAGGCTGCGCAGCTCGTGCTTGCTGTCATAACGGAAACGCCATTTCGCTATATGGTATTCCATCTCCTCCGCTATTTCGTCGGTAAGCTGACGCAGGAGCGGCAGAAGTCTGTCGGGATTGAGCGTATCTTTCAAAAGAACGGCGTAGCGGCGCAGGAATTTTTCTTTGAACGAACTGTTCTTCATCATCGCTTTGATAAAGCTGTAGACCTGCTTGCTCGAGGTGAGCACTATATCGAAGCGGTTATCGGTGCTCTGTATGCTCCAGTCGAAATCGTACGGGATCCACTGCCATTTCGCGCCTTCTTTCCGTTCCCTGAAAAACTTGATGTTTCCGGGGTCGGAGTTTGCGAAATACGTGGTGACTATCCAGTAATCGATAAAGTTGTCGAGATCGATCTGCGAGCAGACGTAATCGTAATGCTCGCTCTTTGAAAGATCGTTCGAGGTCACGTACTTGAAGAGCGCTTTATAGTTGTCGTAGGTGCCGGACTGTACTATCGAAAGACCCTTGATCCTGTCGAGATTGTCGGGATCGGCGCCGGTGTGATCGGCGACGAAATCGTCGGATATGCGCTCGCGCAGATCGTATATGCCGTAATACTCGCCGTTAAGATAAACGACGACGGGGCGGTAGTTCATAACGAAACAGTTGATCTTGCCGTTCAGCGCGACGGCTATGAACGCGTCGCGTATGTGCGATCTGTTGGCGTCCTGCCCGGAGCCGCGGAGCACAAGCGACGAGAAGACGTTTATGTAATCGTCGCCGAAGAACGGATATACGACTTTGGTCGGTCCGTATTTGTCTTTCAGTCTTATCGAAATGCTCTTCTGATCGTGTACTCTGCTGTACTGACCGAAGACCTTTGCTCCGGCGTTGAACGAAAGAATCTGCTCGCCGTTTTCATCTATATAGTTGAAGTTTATCGGACGTTCCCAGTCTTTCCAGAAATTCGCGGTCTTGCTCGCGTCGTTGAAGAACTCGGAATCGTTGTCGTCCGTATATTTCGGCGATTCGGGATCGAACGGTCCGTTTGCGAGTATACCCGTCTTATAGGAAAACAGGTCGTCGTAATTGCCGTTCAGAAATATTACCGGCATTTTATGCTTTCTGCCGACGATAAAGGAGACCGATACCTCCTCCGACGGCAGGCTGTCGCTTTTATACGCTCTCGCGCGGATCGACACCGTTTCGGTTATGACCACCGGATCCGTATAGAGCTTTGAATTTTTCGTAGGAGATGAACCGTCGGTCGTGTAATATACGACCGCGTTTGCCGGAGCTTTTATAGTGAGCTTCGTTCCGGCTTCAACGTATCCGCCGTCGATATCGAATTTCGGCGTCGCTATCGACTTGCCGTACGCCGTGGTACTGTTTTTCGCACCCGGCGTTACGTCGGTGAAATAGTAAACGTTATCGTCCTGATCCGATATCCTGCCCGCGGACGTATTGTCAAACAGCGTGCCGACCGCCACGTAATCGATGACGGTACCCTGCGCGTCGTACAGATAAAGCTCGTTGCCGTAGCGTTTGAGGCTGATATCGAGGTATATCTCGTCTTTTTTCGTATCGTATTTGTTTTCGTCCGCAAAGTATATGATCCTGTACTTTCCGGCTTTGAATATCGCCGTCGGAAGCTGAGTCGCATTCTCAAAAGAGCCCTTGCCGATATACAGAGTCGAGAGGTCGATATCCTTATCCGTGGGGTTTTTCAGCTCGATATAATCGTATGTGTCGTAATAATCGTATAATTCCCCTGACGAGTACGTTTTGCCGTCAGGGGAAGCGTCGAGCGTCGCGTTGACCGCGACGACTTCGCTGATATACGTTGTTTTGTAAGAGGGATAACGGGCGCTTTCTATGTCTTCAAAGCCCTTTACGGTATTCTCCGCGTTCGGGGTCGCCTTCGGATAGAAGAGCCAGTGTTCGGGATCCGCGCTGTCTCTGCCGCAGGTGATGTTCGACACGAGCTCGTATATCGCGCACGAATCGATTTCCTCCGCTTTGCCGTTATAGATAGCAAGCTTTTCTTCTTTGCCGGAAAGGGTGAAGGTCGCCTGCATCTCTTTGCCGTCGTATTCCTTATCCTTGCTCATCATAAAGACGGTAAAATATGCGCCGGCGGCGATCTTTGTGTCAGGGAAAGCCCATTTCTGCGGTTTTGCCGCGTCGTCTGACAGATACAGACCGGAAAGCGAGACCTCTTCCTGCCCGAAATTATATATCTCGACCCATGCGCCGTAGTCGCCTTCGGAGTCGGTGAAGGTGATGCTCTTCTTCGTTGCGAATTCGTTGATGCGGAGCGTGTTTACGGTCTTGTCGCCGGAATTCACGGGTACCGGAGGTTCTTCGGTCTCGGGCGCGACGTACTGCGCCTGCACGTTCTTTTCACCGGGAGTAGGTTCGGCGTAGAAGACGGTCTTGCCTTCCTCGTCGGGACCTGCCGAGATATCGGTCGGCATATCGTAATAGGTTATGCGTCCCACCTCGGAGCCGAGAGAGTTGAACAGACAGATTATTTCGCCGTCTTTACTGAGCTTGAACGGCAGATGTATCGCGTTATGCTCCTCGTCGAAAAGGTTTCTGCCGGTCGCCCATACGAGCAGGTATTCGTGCGCGCCGAGCGTGATATCCGGAAAAACGAATTTCGTCGGTTTTAACGGATTGTCGGAAAGCATATAGTTTTTGAGTGAAACGGGAGCGTCGGAATCGTTGTAAAGCTCGATCCAGTCGCTGTATTCGCCGTAATTATCCGTTATCACGTTGCTGTTCGAAGCCATCGCCTCGTTTAATACGATGCTGCCGCTGTTAGGCTTGATTATGACCTCTTCTTCGGTTTGACGCTCCGTTTCAGAGGGCGGCAGAGTCGCATTTGCGGCGGTGGTCGCGGGATCGCCTGCGATATCGCAGGCGGCGAGCGCGAACAGCGCGGATATTACGAGTATAAGACTTACGATTTTTTTCATATATCAAACATATTCTCCGGTGCTTTTAACTATCGTTACCGCCGATACTCCGGGGTAAGCGTTGAGCTTGTTCATGAATTTCGTCGAACCGGCGTCGAGCGTGACCTCAAGCGAAAGCTCCGCCGACGTGCCTACGAGCGCTTTTGATTTGAGAGCGGCTTTTTTCGTGTTCTTCTTTATGTACTTCACCACGGGTTCCTCGTCGTCGGCGTTGACCGTGAGCATAAGGATGTAGGAATCGGAGGCGGCGGGCAGGCGCGAAGCGACGAACAGTATGACGCCGACGAGCACCACGCCGATGGCGGCAAGTCCGAGCAGGTTGGCGCCGCACATTATACCGGCGGCGATCGAATAATAAAGGAATGCTATATCGAGCGGATCCTTGATCGCGGTACGGAATCTGACGATCGACAACGCGCCGACCATACCGAGCGACAGAATAACGTTGCTCGTTACGGACATTATTATGAGCGTCGTGATGACGTCCATCGCGAGGAGCGAAACGCAGAAGCTGCGTGAAAACAGCACGCCTCTGTAAGAAAGTCTGTAAACGAGACAGATCAGCAGACCCAGAAGAAACGATACGGCTATTATGAGCACGCCCTGCGTGACGGTCAGACTGCTGAAATTCTCAAGAAATCCGGATTTGAAAACGTCTTTGAAAGATGTAAGTGTAAGCGGTGTCATTTTATTGATCCTTCCTTATGAAAAAGTTCTGCCGTAAACGTATTTTGATATCGAAGTCTGCATCGAGACTTCATCCGGCAGCAGGTTTCTTATGAAATCGGGTAAAAAGTGATCGTATTTGACCTCGAGAACGACGTAACACGGCGGCACGGTGTAGACGAGAGTCGGGCAGTCGTAGAACATATCCGCGCCGCAGCTCGAGCCTTTGATGAACGAATCGAGCGTGATCCTCACGTTGGATATCGGCGAAACGAAAGCCCTGCGCGTATATTCGACGATCGTTTTCGGCACGTACCCTTCGAATTTGAGCATATTGTAAAACTCGTCCGCGAGCGGTTCTCCGAGCTCTTTGAGCTTTTTGCCGCCGTTATACATAATATCGTCGTAGGTTTTTCTGTCGATGCGGAGAGATTCTTTTCTGCAAAGCTGGCCGCGCTTGCTTTTACGCTCGAGGCTTATGAAGTCGTCGCTGTGATTGTACGATCTGATCCTGTATTTTTTTCTCATCAGAAGACCGTCGGTAACGGCGTTGAGCGAACGGTCGTAATGCGTATCGAAATATACGCTTGAAATGAGATATCTGCCGTCTTCCATGCTGTTTTTATCGAATTCCAGCACTTTTATAAGTCTTTCGGTAAGGGCCGTTGCCTGCGCGTGACTTATGTAGTATTTCTGCTCGTGCCTGAAATCGGTCGAGGTATCTTCCATTATATGATCCAAGCGCCCACCTCCTTATTTATGATTATAACACGGCGCCGTAATTATATCAAGTAAAAAATGTAAATAAAAATATTATCTCAATCTTTTTCTTTTCTTCTGTTTTCTTTTCGACACGGCGGAACGGATCACGGCGTATCCGATAAGCAGAACGAAAAACGCGGCTGCGCCCGCTATGAACCCGGTCGAGGTAACGAATTTCTTCGTGCGGTCGAGCATAAAGAGTATCTGACTGCGCTCGACGGACGTGCTCGTCACGAGAGGTATTTTGCATATATCCTCGCCGTTATAGCAGACGGTGAGCTCTCCCGCGACGTCGCCCTCGCGTACGGGAGCTTCAAGCTCGCTTTCGTAAACGAGCGTTTTATACGTTATCTCTTCCTTAACGTTCGTGTTCTTCGGCAGAAACATCGTTACGCTTTTCGTCGGTATGAGCGTGACGGCGTCGGCGGTGCTTCCCAAAGTCACCTTCACCTGCGTCTTTACCGTACCCTTTTTAAGCACTTCAACGTATCCGAACGCCGTTTTCGCGTATTCGAGAAGATATATCGCGTCGTCGAATTCGACCTGCCTGCCCGTCTCTTTGTCGGTATATCCGCCCATTATGGCTATGAAATAATTCTTTCCGCCGTATTCGCTGCTGACGACGAGACATTCGCCCGTCTCCTCCGTGGCGCCGTAGCTCATGCCGGTAACGCCTTTCGTGAAATATTCGGACGTGCGGAACGTGCTCACGAGATGGTTTCTTGACAGTATTATTCTTCCGACGTTGGTCTTCGTTTCTTCTATTATATATCTGTCCTTTGAGGTGAAATCGGTAAATCCGTCGAGCGAAGCCGCGTACGCGGCGATCCTGATCACGTCTTTCAGTATCGTTTTCGCTCCGCGCTCGTGAAGTCCGGTCACGTTTTTGTATACCG
>CACYEW010000010.1 GCA_902773455.1 uncultured Ruminococcus sp. | reverse complement strand
GGACAGTAAGGATATCTCATCCGTCGCCGTAAAGTCCAAAAATCACAGGGACAAGGTCTTTACTGTCAATATTATCAATAACGGTGACCCGCTGGAAATATTCACGGAGAAGGACGGGGAGGTCATTTTCAAGAAGTATTCGCCGGTGGGCGAGATCGGGGCGATAGCGGGCGACTGCGCGGAATCGCTTCACAAAGCCGCAGACGTGTCTGTGATAATCTGCGACAAGGATACCGTGGTCGCCTCGTCGGGCGTGCCGAAAAAGGAATACAACGACCGCCATATAACGCCGGAGTTTGAAAAGCTCTGCGGCAAACGAGATATATACACGCACGACAAAGACAAGCTTTATCCCGTAGACGGGTGCAGTAAATACGTCGCCTGCGCCGCGCCGATAATCTGCGACGGCGATATTATCGGAGTCGTTGCTTCGCTTTCGGGCGAAGATCAGGCAAATCCCGGCTGCGATACAGACAAAAAGCTGTGCAGCACCGCCGCGAATTTCATCGCTTCGCAGATAAACTGAAAATGACCGCCGCTATGCGCGTTATATATTATAAGGGACCGGTGAAATGTCGCCGGTCCCGGTTTCTTTTATCTGTTTCTGCAGCCGCAGCCGCCGTTGCAGTAGGTAAAGAGTATAAGCGCAATTATGATGATGAACCAGATGTTGTCATCATCGAAAAGATCGCAAAGGCAATTCATTACGGATCCTCCGATAAACTTAGTCGAGCGTGCCGCTCTGTTAATATGATATGCCGGAGGACTTTATGTGTTACAGAAATCTTCTGTCTCTCTGCCCGAAGCGTGAGCGCGACGAGGCGAAAAACGCGTTTTCGAAATGCTCCGTCTTATCGACCGAATACCACGTTTCACCTTCGATATCCTTGAAAGTCGAGAAATATATCTCTATCACGTCAATACGCGGCTGTAATTTCGCCGGATGCCCGAAAAGATACACGCGGGCGGCTTCGGCTATCGACTCCTGCTTTCTTTTGCCGACCGCCGACGCCGGTCTGCCGTACTGAAGCGACGATTCGTCGTTTCTTCTCGCCTTGACCTCGCAGAAGACGATCACACCGTCTTTCTGCGCTATTATATCTATTTCTCCGCTCTGCGTAAAGAAGTTTCTTTCAACTATCCTGTACCCTTCGGATATGAGCAGATCGCACGCCGCCTGCTCGCCGAAGCGGCCTTTTTTTCTGTTATCAGTCATTTTTGTTCAAAAATTTAAGAAACGTTTTTCTGTGGCATTCGCACGGTCCGTATTCGAAAAGCGCCGCGATATGATCCTTCGTGCCGTAGCCTTTATGCTTTGCAAAGCCGTACTGCGGATACTGTTTGTCGAGCTCGTAACAGAGCCTGTCTCTGCTCACCTTCGCAAGTATCGACGCCGCGGCGACGGACGGACATTTCGCGTCGCCTCCGACGAGCGTTTCGCAGGGGATTTTTATCGATCTTTTGCAGTTGCCGTCGATTATCGCGTAATCGGCTTTCGGCGTGAGCTTTTCGATCGCTCTGTTCATCGCGAGCATGGCGGCGTTCAGTATGTTGATCTCGTCTATCTCTTCGACGGAGGCAAATCCTATACCGTATGCGACGGCGTTTTGCGTTATGATATCGAAAAGCGCTTCTCTTTTCTTTTCCGAGAGCTTTTTACTGTCGTTCAGACCTTCTATGACAAGTCCGAAGGGCAGTATGACCGCGGCGGCGCATACCGGTCCCATAAGCGGACCTCTTCCCGCCTCGTCAACTCCGCAGACGAGCTTATACCCTTTTTTCAGGGCTTCGTTTTCGTACGTATATTCAAGCATCCTCAGGCCTCTCAAGCGTTATTTTTCCGATCTTGCCGGCGCGGAATTCATCTATCAAAAGATCGGCGCATCTGTCTGCGTTCACTTCTCCGCCCCTTACTATCAGCCCTCTCTTACGTCCGACGGCTTCGAATATCTCGTACGGCTCGGCGCCGTCGGTAAAGGCGCGGTCAAGGCCGTATCTTTTGCAGAGCAGATCGGGGTAAAGCGTTTTAAGTCTGTCGCATAAGGCGTACGCCACGTATTCGAGCTCTACGACCTCGTCTTTGATCGCTCCGGTCATACTCAGATTCTCGCCTACGCGCTTATCCTCGAATTTCGGCCATAAAACGCCCGGCGTGTCGAGCAGATCTATACCCGCCGACGTCGGGACCCACTGCTTTGCCGTGGTGACTCCCGGGCGGTTCTCGACTCTTGCCGACCTGTTTTTTGCCAGGCGGTTTATAAGCGACGATTTGCCGACGTTCGGTATGCCGACGATCATCGCTCTGATATGCCTGCCGGACATTCCTTTTTCTTCGTACCGTTTCAGCTTATCGGCAAGCACGGTATTGATCTCGGCGCGCATCTTATCGAAGCCGTAACCGGTCAGGCAATCGGTGAATATACACGTTTTGCCCTGTTTTTTGTAATAATCGCGCCAGACGCCGCAGGCGTTCGGGTCTGCGGCGGTATATTTGTTGAGTACGGTCAAAAGCGGTTTCTGCCCTATGATCCTTCGCAGATCGGGGTTTGCCGAGCTGTACGGTATACGCGCGTCGAGAAGCTCTATAACTATATCGACGGAGCCGAGATTCTCTTTTATCATGCGCTCGGTCTTCGCCATATGGCCGGGAAACCAGTTTATATTGTTTTCCATTTTATCCTGCTTTCGTTATGAAGACGCCGCACCGGTCCACCGATGCGGCGATTTATTCAGCTCTCACTTAAAACCACGTGAACGGGTGTATTCTGAATATCACCTTGCCGAGTATATAGCGCTCGTCGACGGTTTTCAGAAGGAGCGAACGCGAATCGGTCGAGCCGTTTCTGTTGTCTCCCATACAGAAGAGCTTGCCCTCTTCGACGGTGTACGGATATTCAAGATCGCTTGAATAGTCCATTTTCGCGTTCTCTCTCATGGCTTCTATATACGGCTCGTCGAGCGGTTTTACCGTATTCACGACCTGCTCCACGGTGAGCGAACTGTCGTCGTAAACGTAAACGAGCCATTTATCGAAATCGATATACACGGTCTGACCGCCGACGGCGATCACCCGTTTTATTATCGGTTCGGTTGTAAGAAGACTGTTCGGCACCTGAAAAACGATCACGTCGCCCTGCTTCGGTTCATAGAACAGATCGGATATTATGATACGTTCGCCGTCGTGAAAAGTCTCTTTCATCGAATTGCCGTCGACCATCGCCTGGCGTGCAAAATACGAGAACATTATGAGCACGAACGAAAGTGAAAGAACTATCACCTCCGCCCAGTCGAATATCTCGCGGCTGACCGTTCTCTTCTCTTTTTTGTTCTCCTTCTTCTGCTCTTCTTCGATCTCTTCTTCCGCTATATCTTCAAATTCTTCGTTATTATTCATGTTTATCCTCTTTTTGCTTTTCTTCGGGCTTCTCTTCTTCGCCTTCGGCTTTCGGCACTCCGGGTTTTCTGATAAAGAAGTTCAAAAGCCTGAAGCCTTCCGGCAGGCAGAATCCGCCTTTTGCGGCGTTCGCTTCCGAAAACGGCTTATAGCCGACCTCGGTCCTCTGCGAATTATAAATGAAGAACGGTGAAGGCTCGGCTGCCGCCGCGCGTTCTTCGCTCGATACGGTACGGCTTGAAACGACCATTATCTTGAACTGATCTCCGCAGCCGCAGAGATATTCGTAAACGGGCGCGAGCACCGCGGAATCGACTTTTTCGATCACCTGTTTTTTCTTTTCGGCATCGCCTTTGAAAGCGTATTCGGCGGCGCCTTCGATATGAACGATAACGGTCTCCGCTCCGGCTTCGAACTCGTCGACAGCCGCTTTGGCTTTGCCCTCGAAATTCGAATTGAGAAGTCCCGTTGCGCCGAGAACGTCGGCGGATCTCGCGTTTGCCGATATGGCTATGCCTTTCACGAGATCGGTCGCCGAGATAACGGAAGCGTTCGTCTCCCATTTGCGGCAGAAATCGGGGATCGCAACTTTTTTGCCGCATCCGCTTATCCAGATCCCGTTCGCGGGCAGAAGACCCTGTTCGATCCTCTTTTTGTTGACCGGATGGTCTTTCAGTATATTGAAGCTTTTTTCCATAAGCGCGACGAATCTCTGACCGGCTTCGCCCTGAGGCAGGCTTTCACCGATCTTTTTGCCGGCGGCGGCTCTCGCGCTCACGAAGCCGTTATACAGAGGCGCCTTTTTCCATACCATGCAATGGCGGCTGCCTATGCCGGTAAGAAGGCTTCTCGTCTTCGTGTTGAACACTTTATTCAGCGCGGAGATCAGCTCCGCCGATTCTTCGGTCGTGATCTCGCCCGCCGACGGATCCGTAAGCACTCTTTCCTCAAACGACTCGCCGTCCGAAAGCGTTACGAGATCAAGCCTGTAAGCCGTCTGGTCGGGCTGAAGATCCTCACCCGCCGACACGGCTTCAAAAGGCGGCGTGCCGCAGGCGTATTCTCTCGGATCGTAACCGAAGACCGAAAGCGTCGCAACGTCTTCACAGGGTTCCAAGCCTTCGGGCGTGTGTAAAGCGAGCCCGTTGAAGCTTCTCGCCGCGAGCATATTCATAGTCGGCTTTACCGCCGCTTCCATCGGCGTCTTGCCGTTGAGTGAAGCGGAGGGCTTATCGGACATACCGTCGCATAAAAGAATAAAATATTTCATAGCGTACTCCGGATTTATATTATTTGGATAACTGTCCTATTATGACATTATCGAGTATAACAAAAATTTTTTTCTTTTGCAAGTATAAAGTATTAAATTTTGATAAGACAGGGAGAATAATTGCCGTTTTTTCATTGACAACACGGGTTTTGTGTGATAAAATATAGAAAAATAAACCGGAGGGAAATATGAAACGACTGATTTCATTTTTGATTTGTATGTTATTTTTACTTACAGGCTGCGTCGGCGCGCAGCCCGGCTCTGAAACGGCCGAAAATTCCGGAACCGGAACGCCGACTGAAAAAGTCACTGACGCAAAAACGGAAGCGCCGACCGAACCGGTCACCGAGACGCCTACGACCGAAGCCGAGACCGAACCCGTTACCGAATCGCCCTTCAAGGATCCCGATCCCGAAGTGCTCGCGGCTCCGGCGGCGACGCAGTTCACCGTATCGAGAGCGCTCGGCAACGACATGGTCATACAGAGAAACGAATATATAAGGATCTGGGGCTTTGCAAACGAAGACCAGAACGGCAGACGCGTCAACGCGGAATTCGCCGGTCTGACCGGAGCCGCGCTGATCGAAGACGGTCACTGGCTCATCACGCTGAACGGTTCTCTGCCCGAATGCACCGAGCCGCGCCCGATGAGGATTTACGGCGACGGCGTCGAGGTCGTAATTGAAAACGTTCTCGTCGGCGACGTTTACTGGGTCGTCGGTCAGTCCAATATCCACTACACCGTTCAGGATATAAAGAACGAAAAGCTTGCAAATGAAGCCGGCAGGACAGTAAGGATCTCCGACGACGATCTGATCCGCCTGAACAGAAACGCCTCCACAGACGCTACGGGCGTCTGGGTGGGTTCGATAGAGCTGATAGAAGACGTACCCGTCAGACGCGGCTGGCAGAAGCCCGGTCACGGCGCGGCTCTGCTGTTCTCCGCTCTCGGCTACTTCACCGCCGTACAGATCTACGACAAGCTCGAAGGCAAAATACCGATAGGTCTCATCGAATTTGACGGCAACGGTCTCGGTCTCAACTCCTTCTGCCCGAACGAGGTATGCGACGCGCAGAAAATCGACAAGCAAGACAAAGACGGCGTTTACCGCTGCAACGGCGTCGTCAACAACGGCCCGTCGAGATTTATGTACAACCAGTATATGTATCCGTTCCAGAATATGCCGATCAGCGGCATCATCTGGTATCAGGGCGAATCCGATATGCAGGGTAAAAACGCCACACAGTATCCGAGCAGATTCAGAGCGCTGATCACGGAGCTTCGCGACAGACACGATCAGATAAATCACGATTACCCGGTATATATCATCGAATTCCCGCCGATCAAAACGAATTACTTCCCGTTTGCGAACGTTCGCGCGTATATGGGCACGATACCGAACGTGCTGAAAAACTCTCACCTCTGCCAGTCGTCCGACCTCTGGAAGGATATGACTTACGAAAACAACCTGCACCCGTACATCAAATGGGAGCAGTCGGAGAGAATGGCGAAGATAATACTCGCCGGTATATACGGCATAGGCGATCCGACGTCCGAAGAAGGTCCGACAGCCGCTTCGCTTTCCTATGAAAACGACGGTCTCACCGCGATAGTCAAATTCAGAAACGTAGGTTCCGGTCTGAAATTCGAAGGCGGCGAGGCGAAAGGCATAAAGGTCAAAGCCTCCTCCGCTTCGTGGTCGAATCCCGAATCGATAGAGATCGTCGGCACCGATACGCTGAAGATCACCGCCAAAAAGAAGATCAAAGCCGTGGGCTACAACATCAACGATAACGATATGTTCCCCGAAACGATAAATCTCTGCAACAGCGAAGGCGTTCCCTGCAACGCGTTCATAATAGACTGAGTTGAAAAAATACCGGAGGCGAAAAGCTCCGGTATTTTTTTATTGACATACGCGAAAATGCGTGGTAGAATATAACAGAATCAACACGGAGGCGAAAAAATGAAACGGCTCATATCACTTTTTATATGTATAACGCTTATGCTGACGGCTTGCGCCGGCGCCGCGCAGGGCGATCCCACGACCGCGGCGGAGCGCACGGACGCTTTGACCGAAAGCAGAGTTACGGACGAACCTACGGAAAAAACGACCGATAAGGCGACCGAAAGGCTCACGGCAGCCGCGCTCACCGAAGAGCTCACCGAACGTCTGACCGAGCTGATAACGGAGCAGACGGCGGCGACGGAGCAGATCACCGAGCCGCCGACGGAACCTTTGACCGAACCGCCGACCGAACCGGCGACTGAACCTCCTACGGAGCGCGTGACCGAATCTCCTACGGAGCGCGTGACCGAACCTCCTACGGAGCCCGTGACCGAACCTCCTACGGAGCGCGTGACCGAACCGCCGACGGAACCCGTGACCGAACCGCCGACGGAACCCGTGACTGAACCTCCGACGGAACCCGTGACCGAGCCCGTATTTACCGACGCGACGCAGTTCACGGTCTCAAACGCGTTCGGCAGCGATATGGTGATACAGCGCAACGAGTATATAAGGATATGGGGTTTTGCGAATAAAGAGCAGAACGGCAGACATATCTACGCCGAGTTCGGCGGACTTACCGGCGATACCGTTATAGAAGACGGTCACTGGCTGATAACGCTCGACGGCACTCTGCCGGAATGCACCGAGCCGCGGCAAATCAGAGTTTACGGTCACAGCGGAGTCGAGGCGACGTTCGACAACGTTCTCGTAGGCGACGTTTACTGGGTCGTCGGCCAGTCCAATATCCATTACAGCGTACAGAATATTAAAAACGAGCCGCTCGCAAACGCCGCGGGCAGAAACGTGCAGATAACGAATTCCGATCTGATACGTCTCAACCGCAGCGCGTCGTCCGACTATGCGCGGCTCGTTCAGGGCACGACCGACAAAAACGAAGACGTCGTTATCAAACGCGGCTGGCAGAAGCCGGAACAGGGAGCGCGTGATTTCTCCGCGATCGGATACTTCACCGCAAAGCAGATCTACGACAGGCTCGAGGGCGGAGTACCGATAGGTATGATCGAATTCGACGGCAACGGTCTCGGCCTCAACTCGTTCTGCCCCAACGAAGTCTGCGACGCGCTGAAGATCGACTCAAAAGACTCCGGCGGAATATACCGCTGTACGAACGTCGTCAATAACGGTCCTTCGCGCTTTATGTATAACCATTATATGTATCCGTTCCAGAATATGCCGATCAGCGGCATAATATGGTATCAGGGCGAATCGGACTGTCTGAGCCCTAACGATTCGAAATATCCGGAGAGGTTCAGCGCGCTGATAACGGAGCTGCGCAGCAGGCACGATCAGATAAATCACGACTACCCCGTCTACATAGTGGAATTCCCTCCGATATGGGCGGTCAATTTCCCGTTTGAGAGCGT
>CACYEW010000009.1 GCA_902773455.1 uncultured Ruminococcus sp. | reverse complement strand
GGTACCGAGGAAGAATGGAACAACGTAACGGTAAAAGAAGCCACGTTTACTCCGGAAGTCATATTTAATTCGACAAACTGAGGCTGAATATGAAAAAAATCGTTTTTGCGCTTACCGCATTCATACTTTTATTATCCTTAACGTCCTGCCTTTTCGTTCATTTCGGCGGCGGCGACGACAGCCGCGCATCCGAAGGTGATGAAGCACCGAGCGTAACGTTCAACGGCAGTACGATAAAGCTTTCGTATGAAAGAAATCATCTCGATCTTCATTACAGGGAGAACCTGACTGAGATACATTCGAACACCGCCGGCTCCTACCGCAATCTGTCTTATGAACAGAACGGTGAAATCGCTTTCGAAATACTGCTCGTTTACTTTCTCAATAAGCCGATAGACGCGGTAATGGAAGGCACCGATTATATTCTGACCGATAAGACCGTAAACGGTCTGACGTACAAGTATTTCGAATTCGAGGAAAACGGCGTGCCGGGTCATACGTACGTTTACAATTTCGAGGGAACGACTTATACGATAAGTTTCGTATCGCGATATGATACGTCTTCTCTCGAAACGGGTTTTCTGTCAACGGTCAGATTTGAACACGAAGAATAAACGAAAGGATCGGATAAATGAAAAAAATACTCAGTTTGATACTTGCCGTGATCATGCTCGCGGCAGCGCTGACCGGCTGCTCCGGCACCGTCATACCGGCCGATACTGACGCCCGACCGTCCGGCACAAAAAGCGCAGATTCCGACGAACACGGTTCCTCGGGCGAACACGGCGGCGGTTCTCATACGGCAGACGGGATAGAAAACGTACCCGTCGGCGAAAAATTCACTTTCGGATCATGGGAACAGGACGGAAACAAAAGCAACGGCGCCGAGCGGATATCGTGGATAGTATTGAAGCAGGACGTCGGCAAGGTTTTCGTATTATCGGAAAAAATACTCGAATATGACTATTTTATGAAGCCTACGGAAAGCGAACAGTTTCCCCGCGGACTGTATAAAGATTCGGATCTTCGCAAGTTTCTCATCGGCGAGTTTTATGAAAACGCTTTTACCGACGGTGAGAAATCAATGATACTGTCGTCAAAAATAACCACGAAATACAGGGACGAGAGCTTCAACGATCTTACGTATGATACGGAAGACAAGGTCTTCGCGCTTTCTAAAGACGAGGCAGCAAGATACGTTTGCGGCGTAGGCACGTATTTGTTCGCCCTGCCTACTGACGCCGTGAACGAAGCCAATCCGTACGCCATGAACAGCATATCCGGCGTTCCGGGCGTTGAAAAGTCCATGTCTTGGTGGCTTCGCGATATGGGCGGCGAAACTTCAAAAACCGCGGCGTTTATCTACGCTTCGGAAATACAGAAATACACAAACGACCAAAACGTTTATAAGCAGGCGGGAGTACGCCCTGCGATGTGGATCGTCTGTAACGAGGCCGATATGAACGCTTACGCCGAAGGTAAGATCAAACCGAAGGAAGACGCGGAGCTTAACGGCAGGATAGCCGGACTGAAGGTCGGAGACAAAATACAGTTCGGTAAATACGATAAAGACCTGTACAGTATGAACGGATTTGAAGATCTTTACTGGACCGTGATAGACGAAGACGACGGGAGTTTTCTTATCATTTCCGATACGAACGCCGGAAAAGGTTACAGCGTTTTCGCCGAAACGACTGCTGAAGGTTCCAATCCGGAAGAAACGAGCTGGGCTGAATCATACCTGAGAAGTTATATAAACAGCGAAGAATTCCTCGAAATGACCTTTACGCCTCAGGAAAAGGCAAAGCTGCTGCTCACCCGCATCGTATCGACCGGAGAAGACGACCGGAACGGCGGAAACGAAACGGAAGATCTGCTCTTCGTTCCCGACGTTTCGGAGCTGGAAAAGTATTTTCCCTCTCAGGAAGACAGAAAAGCGGGATACGATAAATACTGGCTGAGATCTCAAAGGTCGTGGGCTCCGTATATAGCCTACGTCAGCTCAGACGGTTCAGTTTACAATGACGCGCCGACGAAATCGCACGCGATCAGACTCATGGCGCGCATTGAAAAGCAGTAACCATCAAATATAAATAAGGGGCCGTTTATCGTACAGCCCCTTTTTCATATTGAATTTTCGACCGATCTCAATATGGCTTCCTCGTCAGCTCCGTAAATATCGAGCCCCGTCGCCTTTATAAGCCTTACGTCGTTTATACCGTAGAAATTTTCGCAAAGCGCCTTTACGTATCCGAATCCGAATTCATCGGGTACGTGATCGCCTCCGGCGGTAGTTACGTACGTGAGGCTTTCTGCTTTGCATAAGCCACGCGGTACGCCCTCGGGCGTGTAATAAAACGTAACGCCGACGACGTTTATCTGTTCAATATACTGTTTGAGAACGGACGGAAACGACAGATCCCAGTAAGGCGCGGCGATCACGATCTTATCGGCGCAGGCAAATCTGCGCGCAAGGCAGAACGACGGATCGTCAAATTTGCATTCCGTTATCAGCGCGTCGCGTTTTCGTAAAAACTCCTCATTTACAACAGGAAAAGAAACGTCGTATAAATTCAGTTCTTCATACGGCTCGCCTGATTTTGAAAGCAGTCGGCCGGCAATTCTCTTCGTTCTCGATCCTCTTCTCGCACATGCGTTTATAAAAAGTATCATCGCACGCTTCCTTCCTTTACGGTTTTACGTCTTTGAAAATTGATAATATTTCGATTCTCTGCCGTCTTCTTCAAACTCTTCGACAAATTCGAAGCCGCTCTTTTCGAGAACTCTGCAAGAGGCGATATTCTCGGAATACGTAAACGCTCCGACGGTTTTTATTTGATATATTTCAAATACTTCACGAAAAAACATTTTGACGGCTTTTGTCGCAGCGCCTTTTTCTCTGTATTCCGGTTCGAAGACGCAATAGCTCAGCATCGCGTTAGGTTCTTCGTTTTTATCTATACAGTAACACCAAATATCGCCGATATATTTTCCGTCGGCTTTAATGATCCGCCCGAAGCTTCGTGAAGACGGTAAAAGAGTATCGTAATAATCCGATACGGCTTCTTCAACGCTATTTGCTTTTTGCGGAAGCATTTTTCTGATATAAGGATCTTTTGCTTTTTCAAAGTATATCCTTACGGTCTCTTCCGTACGCTCTTCTAACGTTATATTCATTCGCTCATCCTTTCGCTTTTCAACAGCGCGTATATATACGTATCTTTCCATTT
>CACYEW010000008.1 GCA_902773455.1 uncultured Ruminococcus sp. | reverse complement strand
TGCGTTCGAAATCCTCGGTGCGTCTCGTTTTTACGCCGCTCAGATATTTATGCGTGTCGAATTCTTCGGAATCGAGCTCGATCATCGCCACGGCGATATTGGAGCAGTGGTCGGAAACACGTTCGAAATCGGTCAGAAGATCGTTCAATACGAAGCCCTGCTTTATCGTGCAGTCGCCTCTCTGAAGACGCTCCACGTGATTGAGCTTTATCCTGTCGCACAGCTCGTCAATACATTCTTCAAGCGGCTCGACGTTTTTGGCGTGCTCGACGCTGCCGGAAACGAACGCGCTGACCGTCATGTTCACTATCTCGCTCACGGCGCTCGTGATCACCTTTAATTCGGATACGGCGTCGGGCGAGAAAACTATTTCTTTATCCTTCAGCTCCTTCGCGCTTTCGGCTATGTTCAGCGCGTGGTCGGATATACGTTCGAAATCGGAAAGAGTGTGTAAAAACGTCGATACGTCTTTGTTCTGCTGATGCGTGAGTTCGCGTCCGGTCAGCTTGACGAGATACGTGCCGAGACTGTCCTCGTACTTATCCACGCTTTCCTCAAGAGCATTGACCTGCTCGAACGTTTCGTTTTTATATTCGAAAAGTATCTGTATGGCTTTGGAGAGCGCTTCGTCTGATTTTTCCGCCATTTCGCTTATCGCCGTTTTGCTCTGATCTATCGCGAGAGCCGGGTGGGCTATGAATATTTCTTCAAGCAGCGGACGGTCTCCGTCCTGCTTGGCGCGTTCTTTGACAAGCATCTTGACGAGAGCTTCTATAACGTCCGAGAACGGGAGCAGTATCAGTACCATTGCAAATCTCAGCACGCTGTTCACGCCCGCAATTATAAACGGATCGGCGGTTGTGCCGAGAAACGGGAAATTGAATATGGCGTTGCAGATATAGAATACCGACGCGCAGACCATAACGCTCAGCGTCGTCGTCACGGGGTAGATGAGAGAGGCGCGTTTTCCGTTCGAGGAGGCTCCGATCGCCGAAAGGAGCACCGGCACCGACGCGCCGATCGCAACGCCCATGAGAAGCGGCAGCGATATGCCGATCGTTATCGTGCCCGATACCGAAAGCGCCTGGATTATACCGACGGCGGAAGAAGCGGACTGAAGTATGGCTGTGAACAAAAATCCCGCAAGCACGCCGAGTATCGGATTTTCGAGCGAAACGAGCATGCTTCTGAAAACCTCCTGCTCGCCGAGCGAGCTGACCGCGTCGCTCATCGTGCTCATACCGAACATAAGCACGGAGAAGCCCATAAGTATTCCGCCGATATGGCGCGAACGCGGCGTCTTGATAAACGAGCAGAGGATTATGCCGACGACGGCTACGATGCTCGTGATCGACGAAGAAGAGAAGATGCCGCTCAGTCCCGACGTGCCGTCGATGTAGTTGAGACAGATGATCCAGCCGGTTATGCTCGTGCCGAGTATGGCGCCGAGTATCACTCCGACCGCCTGTTTCAGCTTCATCATTCCGGAGTTCACGAAGCCGACGGCCATGACCGACGTCGCGCACGACGACTGTATCATCGCCGTTACGCCCGTACCGAGAAGCACGCCCTTGAGCGGCGTATTCGACAATCTGTATAAAAAGAGCTCGAGCTTGTTTCCGGCAACGCTTTTGAGTCCGTCTCCCATCAGCTTCAAGCCGAACAGGAACAGGGCGATGCCGCCGAAGAGTTCCAGAATTCTCATAAAAACGATCCTTTCCGATTCTTTCTGTTTATATTGTTGTCGATAAAGGTTAAATCGGCGACCGTATTAAGGTTAAATTTATGTTAAATCTATTTACTTTTATGTCAAATATGGTATAATTAAGGCGTAATACGGAGGAGGTACGATATGATATATCTGCTCGAAGATGACGACAGTATAAGAAAATTAGTCGTATACGCGCTTGAAAGTCAGGGCTTCGAAGCCGAGGGCTTCGGTTCGCCGGAGCCGTTCTGGCGCCGGTTGAAGCAGACCTTGCCGGAACTTGTGCTGCTCGATATAATGCTGCCCGGGGAGGACGGTATCTCGATACTGAAAAAACTGCGGCAAAACGCTGTAACGTCGGCTCTGCCCGTGATCATGCTTACCGCGAAAAACACCGAATTCGACAGAGTGTCGGGCTTGAATCTCGGCGCCGACGATTACATATCGAAGCCGTTCGGGATGATGGAGCTCATCGCCCGCGTGCGCGCCGTACTGCGGCGGTCAGACAGGTCCGCCACGCCGAAGGAATACCGCGCCGGCTCTCTTTATCTCTGCCCGGACCGCCACGAGATAAAGGTGAACGGAGAAGACGTCAGTCTTACGTTCAAGGAATATTCGCTTTTGCGGCTCCTTGCCGAAAATCAGGGCAAGGTGCTGACGAGATCCGTACTGATGGACAAGGTCTGGGGGCTTGAAGCCGAGCACGAGAACCGCACGCTCGACGTGCATATCCGCACGCTGAGGGCAAAGCTCAAAGAAGCCGGGGTATGCATCGAAACCGTCCGCGGGATAGGTTACAGAATGGCGGTGAACGTAAATGACGGCTAAAATATTC
>CACYEW010000007.1 GCA_902773455.1 uncultured Ruminococcus sp. | reverse complement strand
GAAGCCGCACGGAAGTCGCATAGCGACACCTTCACTATTCACTATTCACTATTCACTCTTAACTCGCATCAGCTCGTCGCGCCCCAAAGGAAGTGTAACGGCTTTGGGAGGGGTTAAGGGGGTTTGGGGGTTGTAGGGGTGGGCACTCCCCAAGGGCGGCGGAGCCGCACGAAAGTCGCGTAAGCGACACCTTAGCCCGGCGCAAGCCGTATATCGCCGTTTAATCTTACCTGTCACGTAAAAGGAGCAGCCTTCCGACTGCTCCTTTCTGTTATTCATTCTTTGGTTCTTCCGTATTCTCCGTTTCGCCGGGATTTTCGTTTTCTTCCTTTTCCGGCTCGTTTTCTTCATCTTTCGGCTCTTCGGGGATCGGTTTGAAGATGTGTATATGACCGTGATCGTTCAGGTCTTTTAACAGCGCGAGCGTGATCGGAAAACCGAACAGGCCGATAGCGCCGAACAGCTTCGTACCGACTATCATCGAAACGAGCGTCGCGATCGGATGCAGGCCAACCTGCGTACCGACGATCTTCGGCTCGATGAACTGTCTGACGAGCGTTATTATACCGTAAATCACGAGGCAGCATATACCCGTTTTGAAATCGCCCGTAAGTATCGCGATGATGCCCCACGGTATCATCACCGTGCCGGTGCCGACTATCGGCAGGATGTCGAACACGGCGATCAGAAGCGAAAGCAGGAAAATGTTCGAAAGCCCCGTTATGAAGTGCATTATGAAGAAGCCGAGCAAAAGCTCCGCGAAAGTGATGCAGAGTATGAGAAAATACGATCTGATATACTTGAAAAGTATCTTTACGACGTATTCCTTTACCTTCACGACGGCAAGCGAAGCTCTCTTCGGCAGCTGAGCCATCGTCCATTTCGTGATCATATCGTAGTCTATCGCGATAAAGAACGTGGATATGAGCATTATCAGAAGCGAGAACAGAAAGCCCGGTATGCCGGATAAGACCGAGAACGCGCTTGTCACAAGCGAGCTTATGTTGACGAGGCTTGAATAAAGTCTGCTCGTTATCGTGTTCAGACTCAGGTCTATCTCGACGTTCAGACTCGCCAGCTTTTGAGTGATATTGTCGAACAGCGCGTTAAGAGACGGCGCGATATCGTTCTGATAATACTCCGGCACTTTCTGTATGAAGCCGAGCACGGCGGTGACCGTGTTTATGAGTATCAGCGAAATGAGCACGCCGAACGTACAGTAGAACAGCGCCGTCACGACTATCGCCGTCGGTTTCTGCGTTTTCAGCTTGAGTTTTCTCGTAAAAAACTTTATGACCGGATGAAGCAGCGCGGCGATCAGAAAAGCGATAACGAAAGGCATGATCCACTTGATCGCGTATTTTACCGCGAAATACACGAGGCACGCGATCACAAGTACGTATATGAAATTGATTATAAATGCGCGTTTTTTTTCGACGGTCATACCTTTCACCTCTCTTTATTATCATTATAACGGTTTGTTTTTACAAAATCAAATGTTTTTTGTATCTTATCGGAAAATCAATTTGCTTTTTCACGCGGTAAGACTCTTCGCATAAGCAGTATCGACGCGACGGACTTTATTTTATTCACTTTCCGGATTTCTCTGTTTTACCGTTATTCTCATATATTATTATATCCGCTGCCGCCGCTTTTGTCAATATTGAATTTTTACCGATTACTTTACGAATTTTTCTTGATTTTTCCGTTTTTTATGATATAATCATAATGAAAGATGATTCGGGAAAGGATAATGTCATGAAAAAGACGAAAATTATATGCACGATAGGGCCTGCCTGCGAAGATCAGGAAACGATCGAAAAAATGATCCTCGCCGGTATGAACGTGGCGCGATTCAACTTTTCACACGGAACTCACGAAAGTCATAAAAAAATGATGGACACGGTAAAAGCCGCGAGGAAAAAACTCGGCGCTCCCGTCGCCATAATGCTTGACACCAAAGGACCCGAATACCGCATAGGCGTATTCAAAGACGGTAAAAAGATCGCTCTTCACGAAGGCGACAGATTCGTCTTCACCTCCGAAGATATCGAGGGCGACGAGCGCCGCGTTTCCGTCTCTTATAAAAATCTGCCGCGGGAGCTAAATCCCGGCGATACGGTGCTTCTGAACAACGGACTCGTTGCCATGACCGTGGACGAAACGACCGACACCGAGGTCATCACGACGGTCACATACGGCGGCGAGATCAGCAGCAGAAAGAGCATGGCGTTCCCGAACAAGGTGCTGAAGCAGGAATATATGTCCGATAAAGACAGGGCGGATCTGCTTTTCGGCATTGAAAACGACGTCGATTTCGTAGCCTGCTCGTTCGTATCGAGCGCGGAAAACCTCGATCAGACTCGCGCTTTCATGCGCGAGCACGGCGGCTCGGATATAGATCTTATCGCAAAGATCGAAAACCGCTCCGGAGTAGACAACATAGAAGAGATCATAGAGGCGTCGGACGGCATAATGGTCGCTCGCGGCGATATGGGCGTTGAGGTGCCTTTCGAGCTTTTGCCGGCGATACAGAAATCGATGATAACGACCTGCCGTCTCAAAGGCAAGCGCGTTATAACGGCGACGGAAATGCTCGAATCGATGATATCGAAGCCCCGTCCCACGAGAGCCGAGATATCCGACGTGGCGAACGCCGTATACGACGGCACGAGCGCGATAATGCTCTCGGGCGAGACTGCGGCGGGCAAATACCCTGTGCAGGCGGTGGAAACGATGGCGAAAATAGCCGCCGCCGCCGAAAACGACATCGATTACGCCGAAAGGTTCCGCACGTCGAAATACACGATCAAAAACGATATAGACGCGATATCTCACTCCGCCTGCTCGCTCTCGATAGATCTCGACGCGAAGCTGATCGCGGTATGCACGCTCTCCGGGCAGACGGCCCGCTTCGTATCGAGGTTCCGCACGCCGAAGCCGATACTCGCGCTCACCACTTACGATCACGAAAAGGTATGGAGGCAGCTTGCGCTCTCATGGGGCGTGATACCGGTCATGACGGAGGAATTCAGATCCTCCGAGGTGATGTTCTATAACGCGGTGCAGAACGCAAAAGCTCTCGGGCTTGTCGAAAAAGGCGATATAATGGTCTTGACCGGCGGCGCGACGAGCGGTTCGTCCGGTACGACGAGCATGCTCATTTTCGAAACCGTTCGCTGAGAATAACGTATGGGATCAGGTTTGGTATTACTCGGGCTTTCGTTCTTTATAATACCGTCGTTCGGTATGATCGACTTTATGCCCGACTTTATCGGCTGCGCGCTGATAATGAAGGGCTTATCAAAGCTTTCGACGCAGAACGGCGATGCAGAACGCGCCCGCGAAAGGTTTAAATTCCTGCTTATTATAACTCTGCTCCGCTTCGTGATGATAATACCGCTTGCGATGATATCGGACGAGATGACTACGATGCTTTTCGTATTCTCGTTCGCCGTTGCCGAAACGGTATTTCTGATCCTCGCCGCCTTTCCGCTCATCGAGGGAGTCAATCACGTGTCGTCGCGTTACGGATGCGAGATACCGGAGCGGCGGTATAACGATATGAAGATCGTTTTTCCGCTGTTCGCAGCTGCAAGAGCCGTACTCGTTGCGGCGCCGGAGCTGACCGTGCTCACTAACCCGGCGTACAGGGACGTCATAGACGTGACCGAGCTCGATAAGCCTACGCTTTATTCGGCGAAAAATCTCGTTTTCGCCGTTTGCCTCGGCATATCGCTGTTCATCGGCGTCGTGTTTTATATATCGGCGTGCGGCTTCTTCTCTGCGCCGATGAAAGACAAGGCTGCAAACGAAAAATTCATTGCGGATTATAACGCCGATATCGCCGCAAATCCGGTAAGGACCGTCTGCAAAAACGTTAAAACGGCGGCTCTTCTGATAGTATCCGGCACGGCGTTTCTCTGCACTCTTCATTTTTACGGACTCGACGTGCTGTTCGATCTGATCGGCTTCGCGCTGATCTGCGCCGGCTTCGCCGTGTTAAGAAACTACTCGCCTTACGCGAAAAAAGCGCTTCTCGTAAGCGCGGCCGCGGCGGCGGTGTCGGTCGCGTCGGCGGTCTTATCGGTATATATATCAACGGTCCATTATCACAAGACTTACGTCTTGACGGTCGGCGCGGTAAGAGCGTACACGGCTCTCGCGATCGTTTTGACGGTTGAATACGCGCTTTACGCCGCGATAATGTTTTATCTGTATAAGGTCCTGTGCGATGCGGTCAGGGATTACGTAAGAGCGCCCGTGTTCGACGAGGCGGAATACAAAAAGGAATTCAGCCTTAAATACGTCGTTTTATGCTCGGTCGGAGCGGGACTTTGTCCCGTTATGTCGGCGTTCGGATTTCTCTATATGTACGAAGAAGAGGTATGGATAGTCGGTCTGCTCCTCTTCGCCGCGTTTTCGGTATATATGCTCAAAACGCTTATGTCGCTGCCTTATGAGATAGAGCGGTCAATGTAAACGCGTACGAAACCGTTTCACGTCCGCAGGACATATCGCACCGCTTGCGGCATATCGCGTCGCCGCAGGAGACATATCGCATTTGCATAAGCAAACATATCGCCGAAAATGCGCCGAAGGCGCATTTCATGTGCGAAGCACAGTTCACGACTGTATAGGCTCCGCCGCTCTGCTATGTTTTAAGAGGACAAATTATGCTGAAAACTAAAAGATATATTGAAAAGCATTCGTTTTGTTCCGAACTTCTGTTTAAGGACTGGGAATTTTTCGTTGATTTACTCTATTCAGAGGGCGGGCGTATATCAGGGATCCTCTGGTGGGATCACATAAAGATATCGGAGTCGACCAAATCGATCGGTTCGGGCGGCTATACCGACCCCGATGATCCCGATTATATGTATGCCGAGACACAGGAATGTAAAGACGGTTTTGAAATAAAAACGCTCGAAGAGATAAAAGAAT
>CACYEW010000006.1 GCA_902773455.1 uncultured Ruminococcus sp. | reverse complement strand
TATGACGAACGTTATGACAGCGTCGGCGATATACGTCGTCTTTTCGTCCGTGAACGACGGCAGAAAAGTCAGCGTTATGCTGAGCGAATTGTTGATGAAATGAAGCAGAAACGTCGGTATGACCGAACCCGTCGCCACCGTGGTGTAAGCCATGGCAAGTCCGGAGATGAACGCGAACGGCATCTGTATCGGGTTCATATGCATAAGCGAGAACATCAGAGCCGAGATCATAACGGCAAAGCCGCGGCTGTAAGGGACAAGCTCGGTCAGGATTATATGACGCGCGAGCAGCTCCTCGAGTATCGCCGGTATCAGCGCGATATGGATTATCTGGATCACGAAAAGCACGGGGTCTGACGAAGACGTCTGCTCCGCTGCGGAGTAAAGGTCTATGCCCATATTGCCGAAAAACAAAGCCATCGCAAAAGAAGCGAGCTGACCGACGTAAACTATGCCGAGACCGAAGAAAAACAGCGCGAAGGGATGGGCGTTTTTCGGTTTTTCAATGTGTTTCACGCCGCCTTTTCTGCTCCTTACCGCAAGATATACAAGCGACGGCGTGAGCATATAAAAGATATAAAGGAAGCCGTTTACCGTTTCCTTTATCCGGTCGCTGTCAAATATCGTCGGATCCGCAAGCTGAACCGAGATCAGAATTATACTGCCGAGCAGCTCGCAGATCAGAAGCAGGAACATCAGATAAGCCACACGGTTCTGCGCTTTGAAAAATTCCCTTTTACGTTTAAGTTTTGCAAGGTCGTATGCGCTTGCGTTCATGTCAACATTCATCGTATTTTTCCGCATTCCGATTTTTTACTTATTTGATAAAATCGCCGCAATACGGCGTTTTATCTTCGTATATTATGATATTCGCAAACTGTGAATAAGTCAATACAACGCGCATAAAAATATATGCAAAATATGCTTATTGTGCAGTATTTACAAATCGTATATCAATATTTTGTGAAAAATGCCGTGGTTTTTAAAGATTTTTTTTCAATTTTACTATTGCAAAACGGGATTTTTTGATATATAATAAAAGTTACGCTGAAAAACTGACGAAAGGAGACGCGGTTTTATGAAAAAGCCCTCGGCGCTTGATATAATAAAATACGCCGCCGTTATCGTGCTTTTTGCACTGACGGTGGGTTTCGTCGTCTCCGTCAGCACCGCCGACGCGGCGTTCAGGCTGTTCATAGACGGCGAATATATAGGCGTCGTAAGCTCGGCTGACGACGTTTACGAAGCGAGAGCGCGCCTCGCCTCCGACATCGGCGGCATCGCCTACGGCACGGAGCTTGCCGGCTGTAAAATCACCTACGGCTCCGTAATGGGCAGGGCGGCGTCGGAAAAACTCAGCGAAGACGAGATATACAAAGCCCTTTACGTTGCGGAGCTCAAGGATTTCAGCGCGGCGTACGGCGTATACGTGAACGGAGAGTTCATCGGCGCCAACGAAAGCGCGGAGACCGTTTACGACGTTGTAAGCTCAGCCCGTAAAGCCGCCCAGGGAGAAGCCGCGGGCGAGGTCGAGCTGGTCGGCTCGATAGAGGTTAAGACTTTATATTATCCTTACGAAACGCTGAGATCGGGCGTCGAAATGTCAAACGAGCTTACCGCCCGTTCGGATTCGATATTCAGAACGGTCGCTCCCTCGAAGTCTCTCGTTACCGGTTACGTTGACGCGTGGAACGACGACGACGAGATATTCCTCGCCATGCCGGGCAGCGAGATCGTCTCGACCGACGTGAGCGAAGACGGCTCGATCACCGTTACCGTAAAGATCGAATCTGCGATATCTTATTCGATAGAATACGAAAAGACTTCCGACCTGTACGTCGGCGAATATGAAAAGAAGTGCGACGGCAAGGACGGATCGAAAGAGACCGTTTGCCGCATCACCTACGAAAACGGCGTCGCCGTATCGAACGAGCTGATATCCGAAACGGTGCTCAGCGAGCCGACGGCGAAGGTGATATACGAAGGCACGAAGGTCAAGCCGATAACGGCTTCGACGGGAATATACGATTGGCCGATCAAAGCAAGATATACGATAACCGATACATACGGATACAGACGGATCGACGGATCGACTAAATTCCATTACGCGGTCGACCTTGCAACGTCGTCGGGCGTACCGATATACGCCGCCGACGGAGGCGTCGTGACGTTTGCCGGCAGAACGCCGTCTTACGGATATCACGTTATAATCAGACACGACAGCGGACAGGAAACCCTGTACGCTCATATGAGAGTTCTGCCGTGCGTCAAAGCGGGCGAACGCGTATATCAGGGTCAGCAGATAGGCGAGGTCGGTATGACCGGTTACGCCACGGGACCGCATCTCCACTTCGAAATAAGGATCAACGGCGAAAAGGTCGATCCGCTCGATTATCTGCCGTAATAACGCATAAAGAAAAGCAGCCGCTCAGGCTGCTTTTTTGTATTATCTTTTTCGGCGGTAACGTTATTTGTAAAACGCGAGCGCGGGTATGCCGTACGAATTGCAGAGGTTCGCCGTCTCTTTGTTCACGTGACTCTCGACTGCGTATCCGATGCCGTTGAGCGCCGCTCTTTCGGGCAGATACAGCTTCACGGTGTCTTTCGACACGATCTCCGCTCTTACGGCGGTGAGTTTGTTCACCTTGCCGATCGCAAAGCCGTATACCTCGGTGCCGCCGTCGGACGTTGTGAGACCTTCGCCGACGTTATTGAATCTGACGGTATAATACGTTTTGTCCGCCGAGAGGGTCGATTCGGCGATCTCGGGCGCGAGAGCTTCGTCAGCCGTGCCGACGCCGTAAAGATCGGCAAGCGCGAGCTTCAATATCCTTTCCGCAAGCTCTCTCTTATACGGCGAATGGAAATAATTGAAATATCCCTCGTCGGCGCCGAGATCGTAAGACGGGATAAGGCGTACGCCTTTCTCTTTCATGCTCTTATACATATCGTACTGCTGAGCTCTGATCTGACCGATATTGGAGCAGGTCTTCGCGCCTTCGGCGGTGTAATCGGACGCCTGAACGCAATAGATCGGAAAATCGAAGCCCCATCTCGTTCTGTATTCGGTAAAAAGCGCCTCAAGGTCTCTCGCGTATTTTTTCGGTCCGGGATTGGCGCCGGCAAAGCCTTCGCTTTCGCCCTGGAAGAATATCATCGCTTTGAATTTCATTCTGAGGAACGGATGCACGAGCGCGTTGTAATACTGCGACGGCGCCACGTTGCCGCCTGTTTTATATTTGAATTCCTTTACCATTTCGGGCGGCATGAGTTCGTTTATCTTCGCGCCGTTCGCGGCGGTGCATACGACGCCTACCGGAATATCGATCTGCTCGAGCAGCTCTTCGGAAAAGCACCAGCCGAGAGCCGAAAATTCAAATATAGCCGCTTTGGTCGCGATCTTCCAGCGCCATTTCGGGTTTATGACTTCCTCGCTCGGTTCGAGCGCGGTCGTTTTTTTGACCGCTATGACGCCGTCGGCGCCCTGCATGAAAAGACGGAGCGGTTTGTTCTGATCGAAGTTGACCTTCGAATAGATGTTCTGATAGTTCGTAACGGTTATTTCGGCGTTCGACTGACCGGCTACTATGAAAACGTCGCCGACGAGAACGTCGTTTATCGTGACCGTGTTGCCGCAGCTGTCGTCGACCGTGATGGTCTGCGGCTCCGCCGTCGCAGCTTTCGGCGAAAACGTCATTTCCCATTTGCCGTCGGCGACTGTCGCACGGGCTTCGTCGTCCATGAAAAGACCGCGTATCTCGGCTCCGTCTTTGTTAGAGGTGCCCCATATTTTGATCTTCGTATCACGCTGAACGACCATATGGTCGCCGTATACGTTCGTTACGGCAAGCGTCGCCGTTTCGTCAGGTTCTATAACGAATTCACCGAAGGTCACCGGCTCGGTCTCCGGCTCCTCGGTCGTGGGCGCTTCCGTCGGCGCTTCGGTCGGCGCTTCGGTCGCGGGCGCTCCGGTCGTCGCGGCTTCGGTTTGCGCCGGTTCCGTCGGCGCTTCGGTCACGACGGCTTCGGTCGTCGCCGCCGTCGGTTTTTCCGTGCATCCAAAAGCGCAGGAAGCCGTCATCAGCAATATAAGCAGTAATACCGGGATTTTCTTCATATATGCCTCCGTAATACAATTTTATCTGCCGGTTATTATATCACAATATATCGGTGATGTCAAGTTCAATAAAATCTTTTTTATATCTTTACAATTCGAAAAATATATGCTATAATAGGAAAAAAAGCGGCGGTGACAATATGAGATTCAACGGATACGAAAGCGCGACCGTAAAAGGCGAGCTCGGCGCAAGATGCGCTCTGCTCTCGGCAAGGCTCGAGGCGCCCATATACAGGCCAGACGTTATCTTCGGCATTGAATCGGCGGGCTGGCCCGGCGACTGGGAGGGCAGAACGATACTTGCGCTGACGTGCCTTTGCGAGGTAAACAAACGCGAGCCGTCTTATCTTGACGAGATCGTATCGCTTCTGCCGCCGCATCTCAACGAAAAGGGCTATCTCGGTCCGGTAAGACCGAAGCTCGACGAGCAGCAGCTTTCGGGTCACAGCTGGCTTTTGCGCGGGCTTTGCGAATACTATAATTACAGAAAAAAGGATTTCGTTCTCGGTATAATAGACGGTATCGTCAGAGGGCTTTTCTTTCAGGCGATCGGCAAATACGAAACTTATCCGACGTCGGTTTCCGACCGCGGCGGAGATATGAGCGGCAGTATATCGAACGAAACGGAAAACTGGTATATCTCCACTGATACGGGCTGCGCGTACATCCCTCTTGACGGGCTCACGCACGCGTACGGAGTGCTGACGGAATTCGCTCCCGATAAGGAACGCGACGAAAAGCTCGCCGGGCTCATCGACGTGATGACCGGTCTGTTCCTGAAGATCCCGTTCGTTAAGCTCAAAGTTCAGACTCACGCGACGCTCACCGCCTGCCGCGGTATACTGCGGCGGTACGAGCAGACAGGCGATAAAGATCTGCTCGATTCGGTAAAGCGCGTTTTCGGCATTTATACCGAACACGGCATGACGCCGACCTATGCGAACAAGAACTGGTTCGACCGCCCCGAATGGACGGAGCCCTGCGCGGTAATCGATTCGTATATCGTCGCGTCGAAGCTCTACGCTTACACGGAAGAACCGGAATACGCAATGCTTTCGCAGCTGATACTTTATAACGGAGTATATCGGGGGCAGAGGCAAAACGGCGGCTTCGGCTGCGACACCTGCGCGGTCGACGGTACGCTTTCTCAGCATTGTCCCGAGGCTTACTGGTGCTGTACGATGCGCGGCGGCGAAGGGCTTGCCGCGGCGGCGGCGTACGCCGTAACTGCCGACGGGACCGTGATAAACCCGATATCGGGGATCTATCAGGTAAACGGCGGAAAACTGTATATCACGTCCGATTATCCGCACGGCTGTAAGGCGACTTTCCGTTACGAAGGCGGCGGCAGGATATATCTGTACGTTCCGCCGTGGATGCACGGGATAAAATGCGAAGCGATAACCGGCTGCGACGAGAATGACGTTTATCTCGATCTGCCGGATAACGAAGCGGTCGGGGTCGAAT
>CACYEW010000005.1 GCA_902773455.1 uncultured Ruminococcus sp. | reverse complement strand
GTACGCGCGGCGGCTGAATTCTTCGTCGCTCATTTTACCGAGCGTTTCTTTCGTAAGATACGGCGTTCTGTTTTCGTAAAAGAACTGTATCGGCGTTTTTTCGGCTTTTTTTGAATACGGGCATACGTCGGCGCAGATATCGCAGCCCCAAACGGAGCCGAATTCTTTTATATACGCGATCTCTTCATCGGATAGCACGCCCTTTTTCTGCGTGACCGCCGAGAGACATTCTCTGCCGTTTTTGGCAGGGCATGCGGCTTTGCATCTGCCGCAGTGAACGCAGTAAGAGGTCCGGTCGGGCTGACATTCGAATTCAACGTCGGTATAGACAGCGCCGATAAAGACGTAGCTTGCGTATTTTTCGTTTATTATCATCCCGTTATCGCCCTTTACGCCGAGGCCGGCGTAAGAAGCCGCGGACACTTCGTCGACCGGAGAAGAATCCGACATACCGATGAACGATCCGCCGTATTTTTCGCTAAGCTCCGGGCAGAGCTTATCAAAGAGCTTACGCATAAAGAAATGATAATCTTCCGCTATCGCGTATTTGGAGATATTTCTCTTCTCCTCTCCGGAATAGTACGGAACGAGAAACATGACGACCGAGCGCGGTTCGAGCTTTGAGTACAGAAACGCGGCTTTCCTTTCGTTTATTATCCGGCACGCCGTAAACGGAACCGGCGCCGAGTATTCTATACCGTATTTCAAAAGATCCGTTTTATCGTATTGAATCATGCGGTGACTGTTTTCGCCGCGTCGTGCAGGTTCAGCAGTGCGACGGCGTCCTCTCTCATTTTGTATTTGAGTATCTTGCCGGCGGCGTTCATCGGGAACGATTTGACGAATACGACGTAACGCGGCGTTTTATGCTTCGCCATATGTTCGCGCACGTAATCTTTGATCTCGTCTTCGGTGCATTCGACGCCCTCTTTCAGTATCACGCAAGCCATAATCTCCTCGCCGTACGCTTTATCGGGCACGCCGATGACCTGAACGTCGGATACCTTCGGATGCGTATAAATGAAATCTTCTATCTCCTTCGGATAGATATTTTCACCGCCTCTTATGATCATATCCTTCAACCTGCCGGTGACCTTGAAATTGCCGTCGGGCAGCTTGCGGAGCATATCGCCGGAATGAAGCCACCCGTCCGCGTCTATGACCGCGGCGGTAGCCTCGGGCATTTTGTAATACCCTTTCATAATGTTGTAGCCTCTGGCGCAGAACTCGCCGTCCTGCCCGTCCGGCACCTCGAGCCCCGTTTCGGGATCGACTATTTTACACTCGACGCCGAATATCGGACCGCCGACGGTGTTTACTCTCGTCTGCAACGAATCGGTCGTTTTAGACATGGTCGTCGCGGGCGAAGCCTCGGTCTGACCGTAGGTTATGCAGATCTCCGGCATATGCATCTCGTTCACGACCTGCTCCATTACCTTTATCGGACACGGACTGCCTGCCATTATGCCGGTACGCATATGGCTGAAATCGGTATTTTTGAAATCGGGGTGGCTGAGCATCGCGATAAACATCGTCGGCACGCCGTGGAAGCACGTTATTTTTTCTTTGTTTATGCAGTAAAGCGATTTTGACGGCGAGAACGCCGGTATCGGCGACATCGTAACGCCGTGCGTGACGGAAGCCGTCATCGCGAGCACCATACCGAAGCAATGGAACATCGGCACCTGTATCATCATCCTGTCGGCGGTCGAGAGGTCCATGCAGTCGCCTATCGCCTTGCCGTTGTTTATCACGTTATAGTGCGTGAGCATGACGCCCTTCGGAAATCCGGTCGTACCGGAGGTGTACTGCATATTGCAGACGTCGTTTTTGCTTATCATCGCGGCACGGCGGTATACCTCCGTCACGGGCACGCGCTCTCCGCACGCGACCGCTTCCTCCCACGTAAGACAACCCGGCTGTTCTGATTCGACCGTTATGATATTGCGTAAGAACGGCAGTTTTCTGATACGGAGCGGTTCGCCCTTTTTCGCCGTTTTCAGCTCGGGGCAGAGATCGTTCACGATCTTTATATAGTCGGAATCTTTGTATCCGTCGACCATTATGAGCGTATGCGTGTCAGACTGGCGGAGCAGATATTCGAGCTCGTGTATCTTGTACGCAGTGTTGACCGTTACGAGAACGGCGCCGATCTTGACGGTCGCCCAGAAAGAGATATACCACGCCGGTACGTTTGTCGCCCATACGGCGACGTGGTCGCCCTGCTTCACGCCGAGCGCCATAAGCGAACGTGCGAAATTATCGACGTCGTCGCGGAACTCCGGATAGGTGCGCGTATAGTCGCAGGTCGTATAGCGGAAAGCGTACTGATCGGGGAACTCGTCGCAGATACGGTCGAGCACCTGCGGAAACGTGAGATCGATCAGCTTTTCTTTCTGCCAGACGTATTTGCCCTGACCGCGCAGATCGGACTGAAGCTTGCCCGTCATATCGAGATCGCCTATGTATTCGCTCATGAAATTGATAAAATGCGGAAAAACGATACCGGACGATTCGAGATCTGGCATATAGGTCTTTAACCATTCGAGCGTTATGAAGCCCTCGTAGTTGATGGAACGGAGAGCGGCGATAAAGTCGGCTATCGGCAGATCGCCTTCGCCGAGCAGGCGGTATTCGACCCTGCCGTTATTCATAACGGAGTCTTTGATATGCGTGTATTTGATATACGCGCCGAGGTTTTCGATCGTCTGCTGAGGCGTTTCGCCGCCGTATCTGTACGGGTGGTGAAAATCCCAAAGCGCGCCGACGCTGTCGGATCCGACGGAAAACAGTACGTTTGAAAGCCGCTTCGTATCGGTATACACTCCGTTCGTTTCAACGAGCAGGGTTACGTTCGCCGCCTCCGCCTCGGGCGCGAGACGTTTCAGCGATTCGATAACGACGCCGTCGTCGAAGTCGGTCGTCGGCTCGGCGGTGAGGTCGCCCAGAATACGGATGAACGGCGTGCCGAGCTTCTTTGCAAGCTTTATATATACGCTTATTTCCGAAAGCGTCTGCTCCGTTTTATCGGCAAAGCGCAGAGCGCAGCCCGTGGATAGGCACGGGATCGAAATATGCATTTTTTTGAGTTTTTCTTTCGTTTTTTCGACGTTTTCATCGGAAAACGGCTCGGCGTATGCGGAAAAGATGCCGTCGCCTATGCCGCGCAGCTCGATTCCGGCAAAGCCTAAGTCCTTCGCCATCGCCGTTATTTCCTGCCAGCTGTAGCCGGGCGTACCCAGCGTTGAAAATGAAAGCTTCATAAAACCTCCTGTGAATATAAAAAGCGCTTCCGTCTCCTCAGAGACGAAAGCGCAGCTTCCGCGGTACCACTCTGATTGATGCAAATGCATCCGCTCTGCGAGTACGTTAATACTCCGCCCTGTGATAACGGTGGGCTTCCGGTCCGGCTTACTCTGTTCGGCTGACGGCTCGGGGGCGAGAAGTTTCATTCAAATTACGCCTTTCACCTGCCGGCGCTTCTCTGTGCTTTGAATACCGAAACGGGCTTCCCCTTCATCGCTTTTTTATATTATACCACAAATTTCCGATTTGTCAAGATGAAATTTCATCAAACGGCGAATACGTTTATATATTCGTCCTCGAGTATCGGCGTTACGGACTGTGCGTCTTCGCACGGCTTTTCATCGGAGAGGATGCGCAGCGTTACGTCGCCCTCTTCGCCGAAAATGTTCGTGACTTTGAATTTTTGCTGATATTCGCCGACCCTTGACGAATCGCACTTTACGCTCCATACCTTACCCGCCGCTTTCCCGGCGAGCTGCGAGGGAGAACCGATATCGGCAATAACGCCTTTTTTCAAAAATATCACGGTCTTTGCGATATATTCGATATCCGAAACGACGTGCGTGGCGATCAGCACGATACGGTTGAGCGATATGCGCGAGATATAATTTCTCACCGCTATCCTCTGCTTCGGATCGAGTCCCGCCGTCGGCTCGTCGAGTATAAGTATCTCCGGCTCGCCGAGCACCGCCTGAGCGAGAGCGAGCCTCTGCTTCATACCACCGGAGAAGGACGACGTGCGTTTTCTTCTCACGTCGTCAAGCTCGACCTCGCGAAGGATCTCATTTATCTGCGCTTCCGGCTCTTTGACGCCTTTCAGGGCGGCTATGTAGAAAAGATACTCTTCCGCCGTGAACTGCGGGTATAGCCCGG
>CACYEW010000004.1 GCA_902773455.1 uncultured Ruminococcus sp. | reverse complement strand
TCCTTTCATTGAACACGCACGTTTCGCAGGTGCAGGCGGGGCAGGCGTCGCGGCAGGCGTTGCAGCGGATGCACTTCGACAGCTCCGCCCTGAAAAACTCATAACGCTCTTCGGCGCTCATTTTTTCCACGCGCCGGACCGGAGCGAATCTGTCAAAGGCGGTCTCTTCTCCCGGCTCGCAGATAAGCTCGTCAAAATAAACGTGCTTTTTGCTTTTGCAAACGCCGCACCGCTCGGATATCACGTCGCAAAAGCTTATCTTTTCGTCGCCGTCGGGCGTTTTTACGGTAATACCGCCGCCTTCGCGTTTTGCTCCGAGCAGAGCGCCTTTTACACGGTCTTTCAATTTATAAACGTCGACCGTGCCGTCGCAGGCGATACCGACGACGTATATCTTTTCTCTTTCGATCTTATGCTCGGTGATGAGCTGATTGAGGCTGTAAGTATCGCAAGGCTTCATGAATACCGCGATCTTACCGGGTTTTTTCGCTTCTTTAACGAGCAATTTCGAAAAATTAGCGGCGCAGAAGCAGTCGTATATCATTTTTTCACCGATCTCTTCCGCCGAGTAAAATACGCACGGCGACGGATCAGAGCAGAATTCGCCCGCGCAAAAACCGAATACGCGATCGACCGTTTTATCCCGTAAGAGCCGTTTTGCTTTTTCGATCAGTTCCGTTCCGTTTTGCATCGCAAATCCTCCAGTCTTCCGGCTTTTCCGAGCTTCGCCACGGTATTCGTGAATTCCGTAACGGTCGAGGCGAATTTTTCGCCCTCCGAAGCGGATATCCAGGCGACTTTCATACGCTCCTTCGATACGCCGAGATAATCGAGCATACCTGAAAGCAGTTTCATTCTTCTTCTCGTGTGATAGTTGCCGCTCGTATAATGGCAGTCGCCGGGGTGGCAGCCGCATATCAGAACGCCGTCGGCGCCGTTACCGAACGCGCGCAGAACGAATACGGGGTCGACCCTGCACGAGCACGGCACGCGTATTATCTTTACGTTATCGGGGTACGAAAATCTGCTGTTGCCGGCAAGATCCGCGCCCGCGTACGAGCACCAGTTGCAGCAGAAGGCGACTATTTTCGGCTTATATACGTCGTTCATATACTGTCCACCTCCGCAAGTATCTGCGCCCTTGAAAATCCGTAAAGGTCCATCGCTCCGTTATTGCAGGCGACGGTACACGCGCCGCATCCGCGGCACACCGCCGGATTGACGCTCGCGAATCTTCTTGTTTTTACGCTTCTGTCGGGCATTCTGAATTCTTTTTCCGTATACGTTATCGCGTTGTACGGGCAGACGTTTGCGCAAAGCGAGCAGCCGCTGCATTTCAGCTCGTCCGGATGAGCCGTGCACGGATCGGAGTCGAGCGTATTCTTACTTAACAGACCGATGATCTTCGCCGCGGCGGCTGAAGCCTGGGCGACGGTCTCCGGTATATCCTTCGGACCGCTGCACGCGCCGGAAAGGTATACGCCGGCGGTCGGGCTTTCCACGGGGCGGAGCTTCGGATGAGCTTCGTTAAAGAAGCCGTTGCCGTCCGTACCGGCGTTCAGCTTTGCGGCGAGCTCTTTCGCCGTCTTGTCCGGCTCGACCGCGGCGGCGAGCACGACGAGATCGGCGCCGACCGTCATCTGTTCGTTGTTTATCAGATCGGCGGCTTTTACCGTAAGAACGCCGTTTTCGTCGCAGACCTTGCCGACCATGCCCTTAACGTATTTCACGCCGTATTTTTCGGCGGCGCGGCGGTAGAATTCGTCGAAATTCTTGCCGGGCGTACGCACGTCTATATAGAACACGTAAATATCGGTATCCGGATATTTTTCTTTTATCAGTATCGCCTGCTTCGCAGTATACATACAGCAGATCTTCGAGCAGTACGTCTTGCCCCGGGTGTCGCCCTCGGCGCAGCGGGAACCGACGCACGATATGAAGCAGACCGTTTTCGGTCTGTTTCCGTCCGATGGCCGCACGAATCTGCCGCCGGTCGGACCCGAAGCGTTCAGTATCCGTTCGAGCTGCAGCGACGTTATGACGTCTTTACTGTGTTTATACGAATACTCGTCAAACGGCGTAACGTCTATCGGGTTTATACCCGTTGCGACGGCTATCGCGCCGTATTCTTCTTCTATGATCTCGTCCTTCTGAGCGTAATCCACGGCTTTCGCGCCGCAGATCTTCGAGCAGAGGCCGCATTTGCCTTCTTTTAACATACGGCACCGGTCG
>CACYEW010000003.1 GCA_902773455.1 uncultured Ruminococcus sp. | reverse complement strand
TCCGGACGTAAAAAACCGGATTTTTTTCAAATTCAATAAAAAACGCCGCTGAAATAATATGACGTTTAAATATCAATCTGCAAAAACAAGCGCTTTCGACCGATAACGTTGAAAGCGCTTATGCGTAATTTTCTGCGATATTTTGCCCTGACGGGCAAAGCGATATATTTTGCTTTTGCAAAATGCGATATACGCCGTAAACTCGCGTGCGATATGATATTCGTTCTTCACGCGCAAAGCGCATATCGCGCCAAAGGCATATAGCCCGAACACAGTAAGGATATCGCTCGTTTTGGCAAAACGAATATCGCTTTCAATTGAATCCGGCTTTGCGGAGGCATTCGTCGGCGCGGACCGTATCGTCCACCCTGATGACGACGCGGGCGAGACCGCCCTTGCCGGGCGAGCTGTAAGCGTACACATACTCGATGAATATGCCGTTTTCGGACAGCACGCGCAGCGCCTCGGCGAGTTTACCCGGCCGGTCGTCGAGATCGATCGATATGATGTCGCATACCGATACGGTCATCGAATTTGCGCGCAGAAGCGCCGCCGATTCTTCGACGCGGTCGACGACTATACGCAGAATGCCGAAATCTGTCGTGTCGGCGATCGACAGAGCGTTGATATTTATACCGCTTTGCGCTATGAGCTCGGTGACCTCGGCGAGTCTGCCCGATTTGTTTTCAACGAAAACGGAAAGCTGTTTTATGATCATTTGTTTTCACCTCATTTAACATATTCGTATTCAAAGCCGTAAAGGCTGACGATATCGCCGTCGCATACTCCCTGCTCCTCCATCTGAGCGAAAATGCCGTATTTGCGGAGCATCTTGTCAAAGTACGCCATGGACTCGCGGTCGTCGAAGTTGATCCGTCCCATAAGACGGTAAAGCCACTGACCTTCGACTTCCCACACGCCTTCTCTTTTCGTCACCGTTACGGTCGGCGTTATTTCTTTTATCTCTTCCTCTTCCTCGTCGTATTCCGGCTCGTATACGGTAAGCGGAGGCAGCCTGTCAAGCTCCGTTTTTATGAACCGCACGAGTTCTTTGACTCCCTCTCCCGTCGCCGCGGAGATATATACTACGGCTCTGTTCGTTTTTGCGGCGTAGTTTTCAAAAGCCTCGATATCCGTAACGCTCTTATCGAGCGCGTCGGTCTTGTTTGCGACGAGTATCTGCGGTCTTTGCGCAAGCTCGGGCGAATACTTTTCAAGCTCTTTATCTATCGTTTTTATATCTTCTACTGCGTTTCTGCCTTCCGACTGCGATATATCGACTATATGTACGAGCAGACGGCATCTGTCTATATGGCGTAAAAAGTCGTGACCGAGACCGAGCCCTTCGGAAGCGCCTTCGATAAGCCCCGGTATATCGGCGCAGACGAACGCGCCGCCGTCGACGGGCACTACGCCGAGATTCGGCGAAAGCGTCGTGAAATGGTAATCGGCGATCTTCGGTTTCGCCGCCGATATGACGGATAAAAGCGACGATTTGCCCACGCTCGGCATACCGATCAGTCCGACGTCGGCGATCATTTTAAGCTCGAGTATGATTTCTTTTTCCGGTCCCTCGATACCGTTTTTCGCAAAGCGCGGTATCTGCCTCGTCGGCGTGGCGAAATGCTTGTTGCCCCAGCCGCCTTTGCCGCCGCGCAGGCATACGAACGGCTCGTCGTCGGAGATATCTTTGATTATCCTGCCTGTCGCCGCGTCGCGTATGACCGTACCCTTGGGTACGGGTATAACGAGATCGGCGCCGTTTTTGCCGTGATATTTCGATCCGGCGCCGTCCGCGCCGTTTTCGGCGACGTATTTGCGCCTGTATCTGAAATCGAGCAGCGTATCCTTGCCCTGATCGGCCTGAAATACGATATTGCCGCCTCTGCCGCCGTCGCCGCCGTCGGGCCCGCCTTTGGCGACGTATTTCTCGCGCCGGAACGACACGCAGCCGTTGCCGCCGTCACCCGCTTTTATATAAATCCTGACGTAATCTATAAACATATCATTCACCCTCGCACATTTGTAAAAACCGCGCCTCGTCTATGACCGGCACGCCGAGCGACTGAGCCTTCGTCAGCTTGCTGCCGGCTTTGTCTCCGGCGAGCACGTACGACGTGTTCTTTGAGACAGACGACGAGGCTTTTCCGCCTCTGTCGGTAATCATCTTCTCCGCCTGCTCGCGCGTGAGACCCGGCAGAGTGCCGGTCAGAACGAACGTGAGCCCGGCGAAAACGTCAGATACCGTCTGCTTTTCATAGGTCGTGACGACGCCGTATTTTTTGAGCTCTTCTACAAGCTCTCTGTTCTGCGGATGCGAGCACCAGTTCACGACGCACTCCGCCGTTATCTGCCCGAAATCGGGTATCGCGGCGAGCTCTTCTTCGGTCGCTTCAAAAAGCGCCCCGATATCGCCGAAACGGTCGGCTAAAACTCTTCCGGCCTTCTGCCCGATATTGCGTATCCCGAGCGCGTATATGAGTCTGTCAAGCCCCGCATTCTTTGAATTCGCGATTGCGGATATCAGATTTTCAGCCGATTTATCGCCCATGCGGTCGAGCGCCGCGATATCTTCTTTTCTGAGTTTATAAATATCCGCCGCGTCTTTGATAAGACCTTCTCCGCAGAGGAGTTTTATCACCGAAGGTCCCATACCGTCGATATTCATCGCGTCGCGCGAGGCGAAATGAGTGAGGTTGCGCTCGATCTGAGCCGGGCAAGCGGAATTCGTGCATCTCGTCGCCGCCTCGTCGTCCTTCACAGTAGGTTCGCCGCACGACGGACAGAACGCCGGCATCTCGTAAGGAACGGAACCCGGTTTGCGTTTAGAGAGATCTACTTTTCTGACCTCGGGGATTATGTCTCCGGCTTTGGAGACCTCGACCGTATCGCCTATCCTTATGTCTTTGCTCCTTATGAAATCGATATTGTGAAGCGTAGCCGCGCGGACGGTCGTACCGGCGAGACGTACCGGCGAAAGCACAGCGAGAGGCGTGAGCACGCCCGTTCTGCCGACCTGTACCGTTATGTCGAGAAGCTCGGTAGATTTGACCTCCGGCGGGAATTTATACGCCGCCGCCCATTTCGGCGTGCTGATGTTTTCGCCTATTTTTTCGCGCAGCGCAAGATCGTTGACCTTGATCACCACGCCGTCTATGTCGAACGGCAGATCGGCGCGGAGCTCACCTATATATTTTATATGATCGGACGTCTCTTTCGCGGTATGCGTTTCTTTCATATACGGGATCGTTCTGAACCCGAGTTTTTTCATATATTCTATTGAACCGGTGTGCGTCTTATACGCCTGTCCGTGATATTCCTGGACGTTGAAAACGAATATGTCGAGCTTTCTTTCGGCAGTTATCCTGCTGTCGAGCTGACGGAGAGACCCCGCCGCGGCGTTACGCGGATTTGCAAAAAGCGGCTCGCCCTGCTCTTCCCTCTTTTCATTGAGCTGCTCGAAGCTCTTACGCGGCATATAGACCTCGCCTCTGACCTCGAGAAGCCCGGGATCTTCCGTAAGGCACATCGGTATGCTCGGTACGGTTTTGAGGTTTTCGGTCACGTTTTCGCCGACGGAGCCGTCGCCTCTCGTCGCGCCGGAGACGAAAACGCCGTTTTCATAATGAAGACATACCGAAAGACCGTCGATCTTCGGCTCGACCGAAAACGAATCCGCTCCGAGCTTTATCATCGAGTTCACGAAATCTTCCGCCGCTTCTATCGAAAAAACGTCGTCGAGAGAGCCCATTTTGTTTCTGTGCGTCACCTTCTCGAATTTGTCGAGCACGGCGCCGCCGACGCGCTTCGTCGGCGAGGTCGGGCTGTCGTATTCGGGATGAGCCGCCTCTAACTTTTTCAGCTCGTCGAACATCTCGTCGTACTCGAAATCGGAGATCTCGGGATCGTCGTAGACGTAGTATCTTACGGAATGATAGTGGAGCTGTTTTCTTAAATATTCGATTCTTTCAAGCACGTCGTTCATTGCAAATACCTCCGCATTGTCATTATACTATATTTTTATCAAAAAATCAAGACCTTTTGCGATCATAGAACAAATTTTGCAAAATATAAAGGGGGCTGTTTAAAAACCTGAATAATAATTCAGGCGGATAAACAGCCTTTTTTGCGTAATAAATAGCTATAACCTATAAAAATGATAATAAAGTGTCGGTACGCAAAGGTTTTCTTCACCGGAAACCGAATAAAATCCCGCGGCGAGGAGGTGGGGGGATCCCCGCCGCGGCGCTGCGCGCAAATGTCCGGTGAAGGAAAGCGACGCGACCGAAAGATAACGGTATTTATAAGAGGTTTTTAAACAACCCCTGAGTACCGAAGGTACCCGAAAGGAGCATGCGCAACTCGACGATAAGCGCTGATCATATCTTTACGCACTCTCCTTCCGTCTCGCTCCGCGATCCACCTCCCTCCCGGAGGGAGGCAAAAAAAAACTTGGTCTTTTTTTGTGATTTACTATTTACAAAGGATGATTTTTATGTTAAAATATATAAAAACCGGTATTTGTCATCTTAACGGGAGGTCGAATATATGAAAAAACTGTTCTGCGTTATACTCTGCGCCGTGCTTTTGACCGGCATACTGCCGCTTGACGCGATGGCGGTCACAAAGTACGAGCTTTACGTAGCCGACATTCAGGTCACGAACGCAAACAAATACGATATTACGGGTGACGGCGCGTTCTCGTACGATCCGTCGACCGAAACGCTGACAGTAAGCGGCGACTTCGAAAGTCCGAACAAAAGCGTGATCGTGAACGGCATACCCGGTCTGACGCTGTACGTTGCAAAAGACGTAAAGCTGACCTGCGCCGCAGAAAAAGAACCCGTGATCTATATGAAAGAATCACTTACGATAACGGGTCCGGGTTTACTGAAGCTGCACGGCAAAAAATCGAGCGGCATCAAATGCGATTACCGCAGCGGAAAAGCGCTGATCCTGCAAGACGCGCGCGTCGATATAGATTCGGGATACGCCAGCATACAGTGGTGCGGCTCCCTGGATATTTACGACAGTTATCTGCGTTTGAATAACTATATGAGAGAGTGCGGCGAAGTCAGAAAGCATGACTGCGAGATAATCGAACCGGTCGGCGGAACGATAGATAAGCCCGGGAGCGTTTACTTACCCAACGGGTATTCCCAGGCGCAGTACGTCATCATTGAAAAAGCGTACCCGATCTTAATAAAAGGCGATTATATAACCAAAAGCAATAAACACGACGTTCTCGGCAACGGTGTGTTTTCCTATGATCCGGCTGCGAACGTTCTGACGGTAAAAGGAGATTACAAAACAAATGAAACGATAATAAGCAACACGGGCGCCGACGATCTGACCGTCTTTGTTGCGAAGGACAGCACGCTTAGGTGCACGTCCGGAGCTCCCGTTATAAAAACGAACAGGGATATGAAGATAACCGGTCCGGGCAAGCTGTCATTAAGAGGCGGAAACGGTATAACCGTTGTCACCGGCGCAAACCCTCCCAGAACGCTGACTATAGACCGCGCCATAGTAGATATATACGCTGACAGGCACGGTATCGGAAGCCAAACAGGCTTCCACTACGGCAACCTTGTAATTAAGGACAGTTACGTTCACGCCGTCGGCAACAACAGCAGCCGGGGAGCGATAGACTACATAAATCTGTATCTTCGCAGCGGAGAGATCGTGTATCCCCAGGATGCGATGATAGACCTGTCCGGGATGATGAGCGGCGTTTACAGCGATCATAAGCCCGCAACGGAAGTAACGATCAACACGTTTTACGACCTTTGGATCGGCGGCTCGCAGATAACGGCCTTAGCCGCCCGGAATATCGGCAGCGGAAAGTTCAGTTACGATCCCGATACCAAAACGCTGTCCGTCAAAAGCAGTTACACCGCGGCCGCCGATTATACCGCTATAGAGAACAGGATCCCCGGTCTTGTTATATCGGTCGACGAGAACGCAGTCATGTCTTCGTCTACCGCCGCTTTGCTTTTAAAAGCGGACACGACGGTAACGGGCAAAGGTACGCTGACGCTCAACGGTACGACCTGCGGCATAATGGTACGCGACGGGGCAAGACTGAGCGTCATCAATACGGGCATGATGGTCGGCGGCGGCAACGGCATAATGGGCATATCGAGCGCCGACGGCGCGTCGCTTTTCGTAAACTCCTC
>CACYEW010000002.1 GCA_902773455.1 uncultured Ruminococcus sp. | reverse complement strand
CCGATATTCCTGATGGCGGCGGGACTGCCTCTGCCTAAACAGATCTTCGCGCATCCGTGGCTATTGTCCGGAGTCGATAAAATGTCCAAATCGCGCGGCAACGTGATATACGCCGACGATCTTATCGGGATTTTCGGCAGAGACGGCTGCAGATATTATTCGCTTGCCGAAATGCCTTACGGATCAGACGGCACGATAACGTACGAAAACGTGATCACCCGTTACAATTCCGATCTCGCAAACATCCTCGGAAACCTTGTGAAACGCACCGAATCGATGACCGTCAAATATTTCGGCGGCGTGATCCCGACGCCGGCTGACGAGACCGATCTTGACCGTGAACTGAAAGAAACCGTTATCTCGTCCGCTTCGAAATATAAGGAGCTTATGGATAAATTCATGGTCTCCGACGCACTTGACGCCGTGTTTACGGCGCTTCGCCGCGCAAACAAGTATATCGACGAAACGACGCCGTGGATACTTGCCAAGACGGAGGAGGGAAAAGTAAGGCTTCAGACCGTTATTTACAACCTTCTCGAAACGATACGCGCCTGCGCCGTAATGCTCAAACCCGCGATACCCGACAGCGCGGATAAGATACTTAACGCGCTCGGTCATACCGGCGACGATATGGCGAGCGTAAACGCGTTCGGCGTGCTCACGCCCGGTAAAGAGATAACCGAAGGCGAAGCGCTTTTCAGCCGCGTGGACGAGGCGAAGATCCTTGAAGAGATAAACAAGAAAGCCGAACCGCCTAAGCCCGAAAAGCCCGAGGAGGTGCCGGAGATCGAATACGAGTCTTTTGCCGCGGTAGAGCTCCGCTCGGCAGAGATACTCGAATGCGAACCGGTGCCGAAATCGAAAAAACTGCTTAAACTCAAAGTCGATCTCGGTTATGAGCAGAGGCAGGTCCTGTCCGGTATAGCGCAGTATTATAAACCCGAAGACCTTATCGGCAAAAAGGTCGCGCTCGTCGCAAACCTCAAGCCGAGAATGATGATGGGTTATGAATCGAAGGGAATGATCCTCGCCGCGAGCGCCGAAGGCGACCGCATAAGAGTGGTCTTCCTCGATCCCGAAACGCCGAACGGGCAGAGAATAAGCTGATGATATTCGATACACACGCTCACTACGACGACAGACGCTTTTTCGGAGAAGAGATGACCGTCAGCCGCGACGAGCTGCTTGAAGGTTTGTTTTCAAATACCGTAAGCGGAATACTGAACTGCGCGACCTGCATCGAGAATTTCGATGATACGCTTGAGCTTTCCCGAAGATACGAACGTATTTACGCCGCTCTCGGCATCCATCCGTCAGATTGCGGTAAATACGAAAATCTTGCAGATACGATGGCGGCGCTCGAACACGCCGTAGATAATAACGACGTTGCCGCCATAGGCGAGATAGGTCTCGATTATCACTACGATCACTACGATAAAAAGACTCAGCTCGAGTATTTCGACGCTCAGCTCAGACTTGCCGAAAAAAAGGACGTCCCCGCCGTTATTCACGACAGAGACGCCCACGGCGACGTATTTGAATTCGTACGTAAATTTCAGGGTACGGCGCTGATACACAGCTGCTCGGAAAGTCCCGAAACGGTCAGACAGATCTGCCGGCTGGGGCATTACGTCTCTTTTTCCGGTTCGGTCACGTTCAAAAACGCCAATTCGGTAAGAGAAGCGGCGATGATCGTCCCGGACGATCTTCTGCTCGTGGAAACGGACTGCCCGTATATGGCTCCCGCTCCGTTCCGCGGCAAGCTCAATCACAGCGGATATATAAGATACATAATCGACTGCATAGCAGAAGTACGCTGTACGACTCCGCTTCATATCGAGCGGCTCACCGAGGAAAACGCGAGGCGGCTTTTCAGGCTCGACTGATATGTCTCGCTATTTCCGAAAATCTGTCGGCCTGCTTTATACCGTTGTAAACGGAAAAACTGATCCTTACGGCGCCGGTATTTACCGTCGCCGTTTTTTTATGCGCTCCGGGCGAGCAGTGATAACCTGCCCGGCAGCAGACGCCGTAGCCGTTGAACAGCCGGGACGTCTGATCGGGAGTTTTGCCCTCCACGTTGAAAAGTAAGAGCGTGCCTTTTGCATAGCGGTAGAATTTGATCTTTTCATCGTCTTTGAGGTTATCGTAGATCCGTTTCTGCACGGTTTGCTCGTGAGCCGAGATCTCCGATACGCCTCTTTTCATCACGAAATCGGCGCCTGCGGAGAGCGCCGCTATACCGACCGTCGGCAAGGTCCCGGCTTCGAAACGCTCGGGCAGCTCGTCAGGCATACCGGCATCGAACGAATTCACGCCGCTGCCTCCGGTGATAACGGTCTTTATCCCCGAAGGATCGAACGACGGACCGAATACGGTCGCGCCGCAGCCGGCGACGCCGTAAAGACCCTTGTGCGCGGGCAGGCAGAGAATATCGATATTCTGTTTTACCATATCTATCCCGTAAACTCCCGCCGCCTGCGCTCCGTCGACGATAAACGCGACACCGCGCTTTTTGCAAAGCGCGCCGATCTTCGTTACCGGCAAAACGAGCGGAAAAACGTTTGACGCGTAAGTGCAGATAACGGCTTTCGTATTGCGTTTTATCAGGGAATCTATCTCTTCAAGCATGCTCTTTTCGTCGGCGAAAGCGTCGAATTCCGACACTTCGGCGCCCGACGCGATAAGCGGACGGCGAACGGAATTGTGCTCGATATCGGAGCAGATAACGTGATCGCACCGCCCGATAAAACCGAGTATCACGCGGTTCAGCGAATCGGTCGCGCCGCCGGTGAAGCATACCCGCGCCGGATCCGGAACGCCGAAAAGCGCGGCGAGCTTTTTTCTGCAGCCGTAGACCGTCTCCGCCGCCCGGAGAGAAAGAAAGTGACCGCCCCTGCCGGGATTGCCGCCGGAATTTCTTATGAAATCCGATACGGCTGAAATCACCTCCGGCGGCTTCGGATACGTCGTTGCGGCGTTGTCGTAGTAGATCACGTTATTATCTCCCCGTAGACCGCTCCGGCGTTTAGCAGCGTCCGCGAAGCTTCGCTTTTGTCGGAGGGGAATACGGCGACGCCGTATCTGCACCCCTTTTTCGTCTCGGTGCCGTTCAGGTGTACGATCCTGCATCTTATCCCCGCCCGCTCAAGCGCCTCTTTGCCTTTATACGCGTACGTCAGAGTCGACATTGTGAATATACAGTATTTCATATTGTTCATCCTTTTGTTATTGTAAGAAATACTCTTACACTATCATTATATGCCGCCTTGTAAAACGTGAGCTTCGAGCCGTTTCCGAACACTTTTTTGAATTAACAGAAATTTAACATAAATATATGATACATTTTCACT
>CACYEW010000001.1 GCA_902773455.1 uncultured Ruminococcus sp. | reverse complement strand
GCTTCTCGTCGCCGCGCTTGTTCTGTGTTTTGCGGGCGACGTTCTGCTGATGATAAACGGCGATCTGTGGTTTGCGGCCGGGGGCGTATCGTTTTTTGCCGGTCACGTGCTTCTGATACTCGTTTTCGCGGGCAGGCTTGATCATTCGGACGCGTCCGTTTACGTTATCGCCGCTGCTTCCGCCCTTTATGCCGCGATTTCGTTTGCCGTGACGTATCTAATAAGGAAGAAAACGCCGAAGCTGCTGATCGTTCCGATGTTTTTATATCTTCTCTGCAACGGCGTGATGAACGCTTTCGCTTTTGCGTACTTTACTCAGAGTCAGCCGGAAACGGCGGCCGCGCGTCTTATCGCTTATGCCGGCGCCGTTATGTTCTTCATATCCGACTGCGCTCTGTTTCTTCTGCGGTTCGGCGGTGAAAAGAAGAGATTTTTCAAAACCGACTTTTTCGTGATGCTCACGTATATTTCGGCCGTGGCTATGATCACGTTCGCGCTCTGTCCGCCGCCCGCGCTTTGACCGCCTGATTTTCAGGGAAAGAAACCGATTATGGAAACTGAAAGACTGTTGATAAACAAGATCGTGCCTTCCGATAAAAGAGATTACTTTTTCAACATAAGCCACGATCGCAGGGTGCTTGAAACGTTCATCTGCAAATACGCCGATACGCTCGACGGATTTGATTTCGAGCCGTATCTTTGCGCGAAGGATATGTTTGCGGTACGGCTGAAGGAAACGGGACGTCTTATCGGTATAATACTTTATTTCGATGTTAAAGGCGATTCCTGCGAGATCGGCTACGGCATCGGCTCGGGTTACTGGAACAAAGGCTATATGACCGAAGCGGTCAGGCGTTTTCTCCATTACTGCCTGTACGAAAAAGGCTTCGGAAAAGTTTACGCTTCGTATTTTCCCGAGAATATCGCTTCGCGCCGCGTTATGGAAAAGTGCGGCATGAAATACGACAGATATTCCGAAAAAGAACTTACGTACCTCGGTAAAGAACGCGACCTTGTTTATTACGCGATCGAAAGAGAACAGAAATCGTAAAAGGCGGGAGGAAAAATGAAAAAATCGTTGCATAAGATCGCCGCGCTTTTGTGTACGGCGGCGGTGTTGTTATCCTTATCGTCCTGTTGGCTTTTTAAAAACGGCGTCGGCAATAATTATCCGCAGGGCAAATGCTATTTGTCCGAAGACGGTAATATCGCCATTTATCACGAAGCCGAAGCAGGCAAGGGCAATTTGTCCGGCAGGATAATGTATGAAGAAGCGGTCGTTACCGATATATGGCTCACATTCAACACGAACACCGGCTTCGTCACGGTATCGGACAGTAAAGGCACGCTTTTTACCGCCGATACGAAGACCGGTGAAAAGACCTGCGTTTTCAGGATCGGATCCGATCCGCGCGGTCTCGGTTTTTCGGGCGAAATTAAATTTACCGATACCGGCGTACGGGACTTACCCGATAAGTTCGTAAAGATCCTTTATAAGCCGGAAAACACCTCGCTCGAATACTGGATCTTGAACGACGTTAAAAATGAAGATTTTTCGGAGCATTATCTCGATCCCGGCATGATCGGCGCGAGCCTTTATTACGGCAAGGGTTACGAACCGAAAGACGGTATCGAGCCGGAAAAGTACGTAAAATACACGGTAAGCGCGTGGCCCGATTACTCGTCGGTCGGGACGAGATACGTTACGGAGATAGAGATAACCGATCCCGAAGTCACGTTTCTCGGTCTTACGGTCGACTCGTCCGTTGAAGATTTCAAAAAAGTGTTTGAACCGATGGGATTCGAATTCGGCTCGGAATCCGATCCGTACCCCGGCGGTACGAAATGCGAATGGAGCGGAAGATATTACGCCGTTACGCTCATAAAACGCGAAAGCGGAAACGCCGTGTATATAAACGCGCCGGTAACGAATAAAGAAGGAATAGTATTCTGATAAAGGAGATAAACAATATGGCAAAGGTTCTTTTGATCAACGGCAGTCCGCATAAAGACGGCTGCACCGCCGAAGCGCTCAAAGAAATGGCTTCGGTATTCGAAAAAGAGGGAGTCGAAACGGAGACCGTCTGGATCGGCAATAAAAATATCCGCGGCTGTGTCGCCTGCGGCTCCTGCGGAAAGACAGGCAGGTGCGTAACTGACGACGCCGTGAACGAGATCGCGCCGAAATTCGAATCAGCCGACGGTCTCGTCGTCGGTTCGCCCGTTTACTACGGCTCGCCGAACGGCACGCTTTTGTCGTTTCTTGACAGACTGTTTTACTCCACGCCGTTTTCAAAGCATATGAAGGTCGGCGCGGCGGTCGTATCTTGCAGACGCGGCGGCAGTACGGCGTCCTTCGACGTGCTGAACAAGTATTTCACGATCAGCGGCATGCCGGTCGCATCGTCCACGTACTGGAACCAGGTGCACGGCTTCACGGCTGAAGACGTGAGAAAAGACGAAGAAGGTCTGCAGACGATGAGAAACCTCGCCCGCAATATGACGTTTATGATCAAAGCGATATCCGACGCGAAAGAAAAGTACGGCCTGCCCGAGGTCGAACGCGAAGCCTTCACGTGCTTCCACGACGGGAAATAACGATAAAGGAGACTTTTTATGTCTTTTGCGGTGTTTGCCGACGGAACGGCGAATTTACCCGGTAAATATCTTGACGGAATAAGTCTTTTGCCGTGCCCGTATACAATCGACGGCGTGCCCGGCACGTACGACGGAAATCTCGACCGCTTCAACGCGCGTTCTTTTTACGACGGTCTGAGAAACGGTAAGGAACTCAAAACGGCGCTTCTCAACACTCAGCTTTTTATCGATAATTTCACACCCGTACTTGAAGCCGGTACTGATATCATATATATCTCGATGAGCTCCGGGATAAGCGGAACGTATAACGCGGCGTGGACCGCGGCGAAGGAACTGCGCAGAAGGTTCAAAGACCGTTACGTTCACGTCGTCGATTCGCTCGGATGCGGCTTCGGCAGCGGTCTTCTTGCGATCAAAGCGGCTGAGCTCAGCCGAAACGGCGCCGACTCCAGAGCCGCCGCCAACGTGCTTGACGCGGAGGCTCCGCATATCTGCCAGTATTTCACCGTCGACGATATCGGTTTTCTTAAAAAGACCGGCAGAGTAAGCGGTTTCACCGCGAAGATCGCCACCGCCCTCAGCATAAAACCGATACTGTACGGCGACAGCTCCGGGCATATCGTATCATGCTCCAAAACGGTTGGCAGAAAAAAAGCGATAGAAGCGCTTGCCGAAAAGTACAGAGTAAAACATACGGAGCCCGTGCGGACGAAAGTATTCATATCGCACGGAGACTGTATAGACGACGCGAAAAAGCTCGCTTTGATGATCAAAGAGATAACGCCCGAAGCGTCCGTCGCCGTATACCCGCACGAGCCGTTTTCGGGCGCGCACGTAGGTCCCGGTATGCTCGGTCTCTTCTTTCACGGTACGGAGAGGTAAGCATGAACGAAAACGCAATGACGGACCGTATCGGCACAGAAAGACTCGTTTTGTTTCCGTATACGAAAGAAAATCTCGCGCTTTTCAATACCGATATCGCGGCTTTCGAAGAAAAATACGGCGTGGTATACCGCGGAGAAGAGCTCGATTATCTGCTTAAGAGCTTTCTCGTAAAACTGCAGAAAGAGATCGAAGACGACCCCGGGAACTATCTGTTCTTTACGGAATTTCTTATCGTACTGAAAGAAAACGGTCACGTTATCGGCTCGATAGATTATAAATACGTACCGAAAGACGGCGCGACCGAGGTCGGTTACGGCATGAATCCGGATTACGAAGGTCACGGATATATGACCGAGGCGCTTACGGCTTTTCTGCTTTTCGGCAAAGCTCTCGGAATAAAGACCGTTTGCGCCGAAACGCTTAAGGACAATATAAAATCGCAAAACGTTCTCAAAAGATGCGGCTTCGTTTTCGATAAAGAAGACGGGAATCTGCTGTGGAGAAGAGAACTGTAAGGAGAAAAATGGAATACGTAAGAGTAACGAAAGAAAATATCGGAAAAGAGCATATATGCTGCGCGATATCCGGCAATAACGACGTGCAGGTATCGAGCAAAAAAGCGTGGCTTTCCGACCGCTTCGACGACGGACTCGTGTTTCTGAAAAGCGTCGAACGCGGCAAATGCTTCATAGAATATATCCCCGCCGAAAAGGCGTGGAACCCGATCAAAGCCGACGGATATATCCATATCGACTGCCTCTGGGTATCGGGCTCGTTCAAAGGTCACGGCTATTCGAACGACCTGCTCGACGCCTGCATAAAGGATGCGAAAGAGCAGGGCAAAAAAGGTCTTACCGTACTTTCGAGCGCAAAAAAGAAGCCGTTTCTGTCCGATCCGAAATATCTTTCGCACAAAGGCTTTACCGTATGCGACGAGGCGGATAACGGCGTTCAGCTCTGGTATCTGCCGTTTGACGATAACGCCCCGGTACCGGAATTCAAGGAATGCGCAAAGCGTCCGCATATAAATGAAGACGGTTACGTTTTATTCTACACGCATCAATGCCCGTACAACGCGAAATACGTGCCGGAAATCGAAACGGCCGCAAAGGAACACGGCGTTAAATTCAAAGCCGTCCGTATCGAAAGCGCAGAAGAGGCGCAAAACGCCCCGACGCCGATAACGACCTACGCGCTGTTTTACAACGGCGAATACGTGACGAACGAACAGATGAACGAAGCGAGATTTTTGAAGCTTATAAATAAATAAAAACCGTATAAACGAAATCGTCATAAAGAAAATACAAAATCACCGGCTGAAACAAGGATAAAAGCTCCTTATTTCAGCCGGTATACTTATCGCGCGCCGCTTTTTTGCCGTAAGGTTTTATTCAAGGTTAAAAGTAAGACTGCCGTTACTGCATTTGCCGTTCGTTTCCACGATGATATAAACTTTGCCGGCGCTGAGCTCTCCTCCCGTGCCGTTTATACCGTCGCCGCTTTTAAGCGACAAAAGAGACGTTTTGCCCGAGCCGTTATCGATGAAGACCTCGAGCTCGCCCGATCCGAGCGACGCCGTGAATACGATCTTATCGGATTTATCCGCATTGAGCGTAAAGACCATCGTGCCGTCGAATTCGTAAAAGCTCATAAAAGCGTTCGAAGACGTGTTCGAATGAACGAAGCCGATCGCCGAATAATGCGAACTGTAAGGCGAACAGGCACATAACGCAAGCATACATAAAATCACCGCCGCCGTGATCAGTTTCTTCATAGTTGTGACCCTCCCGTATTTTTTATTCATTATATCATAAAGGCGTGTTTTGTCAAGCAGATAATAAAAAATCGCAAAAAACCTTTACAAACGCCGTTTTTTATGATATAAATATAAAAGAACGAAAACGGAGGTGCTGTTATGTTATTCGGCAAAGCTGAACTCGACGGATACTGGGAAGAAGGGTATCATTATTATCTCGAACTCAAAGGCAAAAAAGCCGTTCTGCGCGATTACGCAAAGCGGATCATATTCGAAACTTCGGTAAAATACGACAATAACGCAGTTAAAAAAGGCGAACAGACCGATATTCAGCTCGGAGAGACCGTGCTTTCGCGTACCTACCGCGGCGAACCCATGACGTGGATCAAGCGGCTTTATTACGATAACGGCGAGATCGTAATGGACTATTATTATACCATAATGGGCGATACGACGTACAGACTTCACAAGGTCGATCACGATCCGTTTTACAATATCGTCGTGCGCGATAAAGAGATACTGCCGCAGCTGCAGGGGCTTTGGCTCGAGTGGCGGAAGGACGGTAATTATGAAAAGAGATACGGCGTAAGGATCGCAGGCGATATGATCAGTTACGGCACCGCGGATTACAGTATGTTCGCGTCGAAATTCCACGCGGTCAGCTACCGCAGCTCACCCGACCGCATAATCCTTGTTCCCGCCGATCTGACGGTCAAGGAATTTCCCGGTATGACGACGTTCAATTACAACGGCGATATGCTGACTTCGTATATGATCGTAATGGACGCGTCGGTGCCGATGTCGGTATTCATGAGAGAAGAGAACATAGGCAAGCTCCCCGTTCCGGCGGAAGCCATGGGCGAGGTGAGAAACACGATGCGCTGCTTTACCGACGAGCCGAAAATAAACGATTGAATTCATTCATAATAAAGATCAGCCGGACGTTTTCGCGTTCGGCTGTTTTATTACTTCTCTATCCCCGTGAATACGTAATATTCCTCGTCTCTGTCTTTCATCTGCTTTGTCACGCTGAACGCGACTACGTATTTTCCGGACGGCAGAGAAGAGAGATCGGATTCCTTATGATCCGTCAATTCTCCGTCCTTTGTGAATACGCCTTCGAACTTTGTATCGAAACGCGCGTTTTTATCGCTTCCGTTTACGATTTTCAAGTCTCCGTCGCCGATCACGGCGTACGGTATGCCGTCCGCGTTTGCTTTGAGCGCTTCACCCGCGGTCATGCCGAACGCGGGACCGCCTCCGTCCGCGGGACCGGAACCCCATTGTATCATCAGCGTCAGATTTTCGAGCGGTACGTTTTCGTATCTTACCGCGGGCATATAAGCGGGCGGTGATTCAAGCTCGCCGCACGAGGAAAACGCAAATATCAGAGCCGCGAGCATCAGAGCCGCGAGCATCAGAGCGGTAAGCTTCTTCATTTCACTCACCTATTATCATTACCTGAACGGTGCGTACCCTGCCTCTCGTCTGATCCCAGTCTATGAAATGAATTCGCCCGAATTCGCCGAGGTCTGCCGCTCCGTCGTCTATCACGACAGTTACGCTTCTGCCGATTATAGAAGAGCGCAGATGAGCGTCGGTGTTATGGCAGCCGAAATTGTCCTCCCCGTGCTCTTCGGCAAAATCAAGCGCCTTTTTGCCGGGATGCAGATACATTCCTTCGTATCTGCACGTCGGGATCCATTCCTCAAACACGTTCACAAGGTCCTGCTGCAGCGTTTCAAGCCCGGTCATCGATTTGTCGAACGCGCATTCCTGCGTGATGACGGAGCAGGTCGTGTGATGCGAATATACAACGACGATGCCGTTTTGTATCTTCGATTCCGCAACGTATTCCTTGACCTGATCGGTTATGTCGTGAAAGCTTACGGCGCGGTGGTTCGACTCCACCTTGAAAGATTTCTTGAATACCATATTCATTCCCCCTGTTTTTTCAGATCGTCCGCCGCGCGTCTCGTTGCGGCAATCATTTCGTCTATCATCGCGATCGGGTCTTTTGCGTTCATTATGCCCGAAGCGGCGCCCGCGGCTTCGCTGCCCGCCATGATGAAATCGTAGACCTGTTTTCCGTTCGTTATGCCCGCCGCCTGCTCCACGAGTATGTCCGGATATATCTCTTTAATGACTCTTATCGAATCCTTTACGTAATCCATGGGCGATACGCCGTTGCCGCCGCCTATTATCTGCGACGGTTCGGGATTTATTATATCCGGGTGCAGCTGAGCTATCGCTTTCGCCTCTTCAAGCGTATCGGCGCAGGCGAAAACGAGAAAATCAAGTTCTCTCGCTCTGTCTATCGTCTTTTTCATCTGCGGCAGACTCATCGGCTTTTCGCAGTGGTTTATAACTACGCCCTTCGCTCCGGCGGCTTTGAGCGCCTCGGGCAGTATGTCGGCCATACCGCGCCCGGGGCGGAGAGTATCCATATACGGCGCGAGAACGATAAGACGCTTCGTGTTTTCGACTACGCGGCGTATCTCGACCGCGGGCGTTATGAAAAGCACGTCTATATCGTATTTCTCAGCAGCTTTGTCGGCGGCTTTCGCGTATTCGAGCACTTTGTCGCCGTAAATATAGTTTTTCGTTCCTATCTCAAAATAAGGCGTTCTGATCGTTGGTTTCATATCTTCTCCTTAAATTACGACTACGTCGAAATCCATCATGTTTCCGAATGCGGCGAGCGCTTCGACGTCGGCGCCGTAAACGAGCGCCGAATGGTGCGTACCGCCGTTCTGCGAATAAGCCTTCAAAAACTCGGGCAAAGGCAGTTTCGGCTTCATCCATCCGCGCACCTCATACGTATACGCCGCGTCCGCCATGCCGCTCTGTACCATATCGACTTCCGAAAGTATCAGCGTAAAGCCGAATTCCGAGGGCGCGAGATTGACGAGCACGGCTTTGCCCGTTCTGAAGCAGGCGGAAAGCGATACCGTGTCTCCGCACGTATTGTAACTGAACGGCTTGTCGAATATAACGGGCTTGTTTTCCGTGAGTCTCGGGTTCATTTCGCCCATATGGCTTAAAAGGATCGTGTTTTCTTTCCAGTCCGGGCAGAACATTTCGGTAAACGTTGTATCGGGGAAAGCCTTGATCAACGAAGCGACGAGACCGGCGGTGAGATTGTCGCCCTCTCCGGCGTAACCCTGTCCGCGTTCCATTATCTTACAGCATTCGACGAACGGTACCTTCGGCAGACCGTTTTCGTCGGTATGCAAAAAGTTCACCGTCACTCCGTCGAGCTTTTCCGCTTTCATCCACTTGCGGACGGCGAGACCGGCCTTTATCGATGCCTTGTAATTATCGGGATTTTTGACCTGTACGTCGTATTTCTTTTTATCGTATTCAAGCTCCGCTTCGATCTCTTTGTCCGTGATCTTCGAAAGATACTTATCCGCGTCGGCTTTCGTCATTCTTACGGTTTTTGCGCCCGTCGCCTCCTCGTATTCCCTGTCGGTAACGCGGAAATCGCCCATACCTTCGAATTCGCCGCCGACCATACCGATACGGCAGTTTTTGAAGGTCTTTGCGGCGTACGCGGCGCGGATATAGCCGCACAGCTCGTCAAGCACGGCGGGATCGGAAGCGTGACCTGCGCATATCTCGAAATCAACGTTATTGCGGATCAGCATGTTGCACATATCCTGCACGCCGTGTATGCCGTGGTTTTCCATTATCCTGTCCTCGGTATCGGCGTATTTTATAAACTCGAGGCTCGGCGTGGTGTCGAAAACTATTATCGGCGCCTTAAGGCTTTTCAGCGCTCCGATCGATTCGAGCGACGGAGAATACGCGAGATGCTGAGTTATCACGGCGCAGATCTCGTCGTCCGCGTTGAACTTTGCGGCGGCGCGGTCGAATTCCGGCTTGATCCGGCAGATCTCGTCCGCGCATACGACCTCAAATCCGCGGTCTTCGATCATTTTGATAAGCTTGTTCATATACGCGACGCACGGAACTCTCCACTGCGAGCCTTTGTCGTCGTACAGTTTGATGTAAAAGGGCAGGTATGCGACTTTGATCTTTTTCATTTTCTTTTCTCCTTATTTTCCGTAAATTGAACGTCTTGCTCCGTCGAGCAGATCTTTTG